>JAEZJW010000012.1 GCA_023415595.1 Bacillota bacterium | reverse complement strand
TGAGGCAGGTTACCCACGCGTTACTCACCCGTCCGCCACTAAGTTATAATCCATCCGAAAATTTCATATAACTCCGTTCGACTTGCATGTGTTAGGCACGCCGCCAGCGTTCATCCTGAGCCAGGATCAAACTCTCATGTTTAAGTTTTTGATCCAGTTAGATAAACTCTAGCCTTTTGTGATCTTAACCCGAAGGTTTCGTTCACTGTAAGCAATCCATTATCTTTACTGTTTTTGTGGTGTACCGATATTTCTACCGATACGGTTCGTGATGTATCATGACTGATACATCTCATGAAATTCTACAAGCATTCGTTAGAATGCTTTCTTCAGAGCCATGTGAACTCTGAGTTTTTTTAGAATTTTCAGGGTTGTTTTACTGTTCAATTATCAAGGTTCAGTTCCGCAAATGCTGTATTTGCATTTGCTTCTGTTGTTTGCCGTCAACTTTCTTAATATAACACAGCCTGCTTATTATGTCAACCGTTTTTTATTTTTCTTCATAAGTTTATTTCGTACGACTTATTCAGCTTTTCTTTTCCGGTTACCCCTCGGCTGCTGTCAAGCGGCGGATTTTCATTCTACTAAAAACATCGAATAATGTCAAGCGATTAAGCAAATATTTTCTTAGTTAATATTATCCAGCTCTGTATCGTCCAATTCTTCTGCATCGATATTCAAAGTATGTAGGGCTCTCCGCTTCCTTCTTGCCTCTTCCGAATACTGCATGATGAAGTCTTTAATCGGACCGGAGTGTTTGATATGGTGCAGAATAAGCTCCGGATGTGTGGTATCACCGGTATAGCAGGTTATGGTCCCAAGCTTGAACATGCGCTCCATTAGACTCTTGGTCAGACGAACATCCTGAATCTTATACATGAATGCGTCATCCTCTGTAATACTTAAGAAGCCGGAGGTAATTGTAAGTTTCTCTTCTGTTATGGCGTATTTCGTGAAACTGAATGGTAAACCAAATAATTTGATACGTTTTCTCTCTACAAAACTCATAGCCCTACTCCTTTAATATTATTTTATATCGATTATCTCTGTCTTCGTCCCGTTAGAAATAATCAGATTAATATCGTCCAGCTTAATGTCTTTGGATATTTCAAAAATCAAGAGTACTTCTTCCTTCTTACCTTCCCCGATCTTCATATCAATATACTTCAGGTTATTCTCCAGTAATGTAAGCAGTGGCTTATATATCGTTCCGACATTAATATCCAGCTGATAATCCACTTTAGATTTTCGTAAATCCAGTCTCTTTTCTTTCTTCGTTAAGTTCTCAGCTGTAAAGGAGGCCACTAATAACTGGTTTCCCTCCAGAGGAGTCAGGGAAAAGTACGCATTTGTCTCATCCTCGGGATAAACATCGCAAAGCTTATAGTTATTATAAGTAATATCAAAATTCTCTGCCCCGATTACTTCTGTGATTGTAAAATCCTCTGCGGGCTCTGTAGTACCCTCTTCCCCCTCGGACGCCTGTGCATCCTGATCAGCATCTTCTTCCGGTTTGGCATCCTGACCCACATCTTCAGCAGCTACAGTGTCCTTAATATCTTCCTCTGCCGCTGCCTCCAGCTCCTCCTTATTCAGAAGATCTTTCTCATAGTTTTTATCATGATCCAGAAGAGAACAGGCCATATATTCAGCTACCACATCCGTAGTTTCCTCAGATAATTGATATTCATGTATACATCCGGTTAATGACAGCATCAGCAGTGTCAGTAAAATCAGTCCCAGCTTTTTCATCCGTATCCCCCCGCTTTGTCCTTCGAAACATTCCATAAATGCAAGCTGCTACAGATATCATATTAACACCAATTCCAATTTTCAGCAAGAAAAATCAGTATTGCAGGGTAATATTTCAACACTCCCGTTTCATGAAAAGAGCTGCTGCAAAAGTCCAATCAACAATCCTAAGCTTGGTACTTCTGCAGCAGCCTTATATGAAATAATTATTATAGCTTATTAGTATTTAGGATTATACAACAAATATCATCCCAAATTCCTAGTATCAAGTTCGAACCAGAATTCAACACCGTTCGGATGGTTCATCACTCCGCACTCCCGGTTCAGTGAGTTCATGATCGCTTTAACGATGGAGAGACCGATGCCGCTGCCACCATATTCCCTGGTCCTGGCCTTATCGACCTTATAGAACTTGATCCAGATCTTCTCCAGCTCCTCCTCAGGAATAATATCCCCGGTATTAAAGACAGCGATTCGAAGCAGATCACCGTAGCGGATCAGCTTAATTTCTATGATTCCTGCTCCTTCCACATGATTCAAAGCATTACTGATATAGTTAGTGACTACCTGCTCCACCAGATATTCATCAGCCCATACATAGACCGGCTCTTCCTCATGGAAACGAAGCTTAATCTCCTTCTGGCGGAACAGGATCTCGGTAGTGCTAAGAACCGACCGAATCAGTGCTACGATATCAAAACGTTCAAAGTTCACCCGATTGCTACCCGATTCCAGTTCATTCAGGGACAATAGCTTCTTCACCATATTATTCATCTTCCCTGCTTCGTCCATGATCACTTCACAGTAAAAGTTGCGGCTCTCCTCATCCTCGTTGATATTCTCCATGAGTCCTTCCGCATAGCCCTGAATCAGAGAAATCGGAGTCTTCAACTCATGGGATACATTGGATAGGAATTCCTTCCTCATCTCATCGATCTCAGTCTTCTTCTGGATATCGGTCAGAAGCTCGTTATTCGCCCTTTTTAATTCCGAAACTGTATTCTCCAGCTTATCTGACAACACATTAATGCTGTTTCCCAGCTCTCCGATCTCATCCTTTGTCTTTCCCTGATACTTTATTTCAAAATCCAGATCGGACATTCTCTTGGCGATCCCGGCAAGCTGTAAGATAGGTTTCGTGAATCTCTTGCTTATGATTAAGGTAGCCACAATGCCGATTGCTACCACAAGGAGCCCGATATAAGCGAGAAAACGGTTTGCTATCTCAGTGCTCTCCTGAATACTTTCAAAATTTGATCGTAAGAAGATTACCTTATCCATTCCCAATTTCCCGACCAGATCTATATAGTAGGAATCCAGATGTTTGTCATACAATTTGAAGATCAGATAATGATCTGTCTCTTCGATATATTCTTTGCTGGCTTCATTGTTGCCTAACGAAGGGCTCAGATAATCCCGGATCAGGGACTCAATCTGCACCTGCTCCCTCTCACCGAAATTCTTTGGTTCCGGATAATTGAATGCCGGGCCTCCCGCAAACTGCATGATGACATAGATATTAACGTTATTATACGAAGAAATCCTCTCCAGCTTCAGAGTATCCTCTTCCGACAGAAAGACATCCTCCTCACTATCCTGGTAGATCGTCTGTAGCTGTTGATATACCTTCTTCAGGGTATCGGTCTTATTTTCCTGGTAATAGCTAGCCAGGAAGGTACGGTTGATGAACCAGGTCAGGAAGATGGTCAGTATAATCAGTGCCGTAAACAGAAGCATTATTTTCAGTCTGATAGAATGCTTCATGCATCTACCTCGAATTTGTAGCCCAGACCCCAGATGGTCTTAATACAATCACCCTTCTCGCCCATCTTGCTCCTGAGCTTCTTCACATGGGTATCGATGGTTCTGGCATCTCCGAAATAATCATAGTTCCAGACATTATTCAGGATCCGTTCCCTGGATAAGGCCACTCCCTTGTTAGCCACGAAATAAGATAGCAGCTCAAACTCCTTGAAGCTCAGATCGATGCTAGCTCCATCTATTTTCACCAGATGTGCTGCCTTATCGAGAGTAATTCCTCCGATCTCGATCACTTCCTCGTCCGCCGCAACTGTTCTGCGAAGTACCGCTTCTACCCTGGCGACTAGAATCTTAGGACTGAAGGGCTTCGAGATATATTCATCCACACCCAGTTCAAAGCCCTGCAGCTCATCCTTCTCATCACCTTTCGCAGTCAGCATAATGATCGGAACCTTGGAATATTGCCTGATTTCCTTACATACCTGCCAGCCGTCCATCTTAGGCATCATGATATCAAGAATGATCAGTGAAATATCTTTATCGGCGAAAAACAGATCCACTGCCTGTTCACCGTTCTCGGCTTCAATCACTTCATAATTCTTGCGTACCAAGAAGTCCTTCACAAGCTTCCGCATCCTGCTCTCATCATCAACGACTAATATTTTCAGCTTATCCATTTGACACCTCCAAGCTACCGATACCCGCGAATTTGGGCGTCAGCACAAATTGCAAAGTGAATTGTTTCACTTCACTTTGTGAAATCCGTACACTCATTTGTCCATATTGTAGCATCCAACTATGAAAAAAATGTGAAGTCTTCTGATGCAATATCGGAAATACTGCCTACCTACCGAATATCATTTTCCTGAGGGTACTTAAGGCCCCATTCGGCTCGCATCGCATCCATGATACTCATGACCCCCAGGGTATCCTTAAGCGGCAGAAGTTTACTTTCAAGGAGCCCTTCCCGTAAGCAGCGGTTAACCTCCTCTGCTTCATAGACGTATCCGTTCACCTGAAATGGAAGCTCAATCGTCTCTTCCAGTTCATTCCTGGAATTATAAAGCATCGCTTCCTCAGCGCACCAAAATCTCGGTACATAGATTCTTCCCTTATCTCCGATGAATTCTGCATCATAACCTGTTTCGGCAGAAACTGCAGAACTCAGCTCCGCCAGGATCCCCTTAGGGAACTTCATAAGAATCACATTCCGCTCGTCAACCCCGGTCCTGCCGATTACTGCACTGCTTAAGACCTGTTCAGGCAGGCAGTCCACCATATGAAGCACATAGGTGATCGGGTAGACACCGACATCCAGCAAAGCTCCACCGCCTAATTCAGGATTATATAATCTGCTCTCAGGATTGAATTCCGTATAAAAACCAAAGGAGACCTTGATATGCCTTATCTCACCGATACGTTCCTCCTTCAGCCATTCCTTCACTCTCCGGGTAACCGGGAGGAATTTTGTCCACATGGCCTCCATCAGGAACACCCGATGCTTGGCTGCAAGGTTAACAAGATAAAGGCTGTCCTTCTCATTTAAGGTAAAGGACTTCTCGCAGAGCACGGCTTTCCCATGTTTGATACAGAGGGCCGCATTCTCCTTATGCTCCGGATGCGGAGTTCCGATATAGACCACATCTATCTCCGGATCAGCGGCAAGCTCCTCATAGCTTCCGTATGCCTTATCGATGTCAAACCGTTTGGCAAATTCTTCAGCCCGTTTTAAATCTCTGGAAGCAACTGCTGCCAGCTTAACTTCCTTCATCGAATTTAAAGCTGTTGCAAAAGTCGAGGATATATTTCCGGCTCCAATAATACCCCATCGGATCACTTGTTTTCCGTTTTCTTTAATTCTTACCACACTATCTTTATTCTCCATAAAAATTCCTCCTGTAATAGTAATAATGATTACCTTCATTTTACTATTACAGGAGGTGAAAATCAAATCATATTCCATATTTTCTAAGTTCTTAACTCTCAAATAATTTAGAGGCGTTATATGTATCTTAATTGATATAACGCCGGTTAGGTCTGCTGCAGCAGCAGATATTCATAATTATCTTCGAGAATATGGTATCCGACCTTCTCATAAGCGCGGGCAGAGATCGGATTCTTCCGGTCGACAAACAGGGTACAGAACTGATTGCCCTGTTCTAGGAGCTCCTTACTGATAAAGTAGATATTAGCGGCAGCATAGCCCTTGCCGCGGAATTCCTCCGGAGTATAGACATAATTAATTGCAATACCGTTCGCCAGCTTCCTTGAAGCCGCTGCCATCGATACCGGCTTTTGTTCGGAATCTTCATAGATATAAAGTTTATTTTCCTGTATAAAACGTGTCGCCTTATTCAATGCCTTCTCATAATTAATTTCGCTTGCCAAAGCCTCAAGCTGAAAGTTAATCATCCAGTCCGTCACCAGCTTCACTTCTTCAGGCACAGCCAGCCTGTGCTTTCCCTCCACCGGCTTGATCTCATTTACCTCTCGGATCTCCATGATATCGGTACTGAGCTTCTCAAGGAAGGTACAGTTAACGCTCTTTTTGTATTGTTCCATAAACGGCAGGCAGATCTCCTGCTTTGCATGGATTCCCGTAAACGGAATACGGTTGCTTGCCATATAATCAGCCAATAGCGCTGCTGCAGGTCCGGTCACATCCTTACCGGTGCTCTGTGCATATACTGCCATGTTATGCGGAGTAATATTACAGAAATGCAGAAGAGGAGTTGTCTCCTCCATCACCACGCCAAAAAGTTTCTTATCCGTTGCCGATTGATTCAGATATGCATCATAAAGAACCAGCTGGCTGACAGCCTCATTCATCAGCAGGTTCTCTTCGTGGTCCTTCAGATAATCACGGGCATTCTCATATTCCTTAACTAACATGTTAGCCTCCAAGGTGCCTGTAGGCAGGCAATATAATTCTATAGTATTAATTTTCCCTATCTTTCGGTTTTTAAACTTACCGTTCCCGATAAAAATGAAATCTCAGACTGTAAATATTCAGTCGGCTTCTCATCGCCATACATTATACTCTTATAAACTATTAAAAAGCAATTATAAATATTATTAAGAGAGTTTGGATTGGCAGCATAGCAAAAGGTGCTCCAAATTCCGCTATTCTGAACGAAATCAGGAGCACCTTAAGCTTTAACCGCCCTTATGGTACGTATAGATTATTTTACTTTCTCTTCTTTCCTAAAACAACAGCACCTCCGCCAATTACAAGTGCGCCGCCTGCTACCAGAAGAATAATTACAGGTGTGGACATACCATCCTTATCAGCTTCTGCACCGGTTTTTACCGCTTCTGCATTCTCGCCAGTTGCATATACAAGTTCTGCTTCCTGTCCGGGTTCCGCAGCACCGTTTGCAGTAGTGTAGAAGATCACATCGGGGTTCTCCAGATCTGTCGCAGCATCATCAGTAACAGCAACATCATCCGTTGCAACTGCATCGCTGCCCTTATATACTCTGCCATCCCCATCTGTAGCATTTGCCGGCATATCCTTATAAAGCTCAGCCTTATCAGTTACCGGTGCATCTGCACTGTCTGACGGTACTGCATCAGGTGCCTGTGCAGGATCCACTGCCATCGTGGTATAAATCTGAGCCTCTTCCGCCGGTACAAGCTTTACTTGATCCTTCCCCAGGATTCCGTACAGATAATCCGCCTGTTCATCAGTTAAGGAAGCTACTCCGATCTCAACATTGTCTCCGGCAACCCCGGTATAGACAACTTTAATCCCCTTAGCTTCGATATCCTTGCTCATATCTACGAATAAAATCTGATCAATTTCTTTCTGTTTATCAAATAAAGGTCCCTCTGCATCCACTGTACCCTCAAAAGCCGGCGTGGAGCCTCCTGTTGATTGTGCATATGCTGCACCTGTGTATAATACTGACATGCATAATCCTAATGCGATTGCTTTTAATAATTTTGCTCTAAACATATATTTTTCCTCCTTATTATTCATTGTAAGTTTAAGTTATATAGTTCCTCCATGCTGCCGATTCCCTCAAAATAGGGTCAGCATAAATTAGCAATGTGTAATCTATTTCACTCTATCATTTCTTCCCTTTTAAGATCATAATTTTATATTTATATGTTCTCATTCGTTTTATCAACCTTAATGCTGTGTACTCCAAAGCCATTCTTTGTCATTCTCTTCGATTCGGTTCTTGTACTTCCCCCCGGTACCTAAGGTGAAATACCAGCTTTACCTCCTTTCTGATCCGTTACAATCATTAGACGGCAGAAACAAAAGGACTGTTCCCAATTTTGAAGGTTTTTTTACTGTAAATTTCTTCTAGACCGTCTGATTCACAACCTTATTTGAATCTATAATAAGAAAGGGGATATTCTCCACTCATATCTTAGCGGAGGATATCCCCTTTTTTCATTATCCTAATCAAAATTAATACCGTGATATACAACGCGAAATATCATACCGGTTATCTTATTGAAGCTACTAAGCATCTTTGGTCAGCCCATTAACAGCTTAAGTCGATCTATGAGACAGCCTCGTCCTTAGCTTCCTTCTCCTTGAATATAATCTTAAGGATTCTTGTTTTGGTATAGCGTCCGGCACTTTCAATCGTCTTCTTGCTCAGATGGTTATAGTACCAGCAGCCGGAAATCGGAGTAAATCCATTCTCCCTGCAAATATCGGCCAGATGAAGTTGAATACTCCTTCCGATTCCCTTCCTGCGGTTCTTCTCCAGTGTAATCATTCCGCAGGGCCAATACCCGGTTAATAATGTATTCGGGACGATGATCCCATAGCCTAGGATCTCCTCACCCTCACACAGCTTATACAGCAGATATTCACCAGTCTCCAGATGTGTTTTGCTGATCGGCTGAAAGAAGTCCCCTGTTAATTCTATTACTTCATCAAACTCCTCCGGCTTCACACGCAGCAAGCTGCTTCTCGGAAATTCCGGGGGTCTGACTTCATTCTTCACAGTCCCGTCGAACATATAAGCCTGTTTTTCTACTCTGAGGTGATCATCCATACTAAGAGACAGGAACAGTTCGTCACCGGTCAGAACATAAGCAGCCTCCACCTCATATTCCTTCAGTATCTGTTGAAATACCGGCTGAGCCAGATTCCAGTGTTCCCTCTTCATATAGAACTGAGTCAGGAGCCGTTCCTTCCCAAAAAAGGCAAAGCACCCGATATTACATCCATTTTGTTCGATTCTATAGAAATCCGACGACCGTATATTATATTCCCAGAAATCATCGGCTACACAGGTAATCGTATCCAGGTATTCCTTCAGTAATGTGTTTATTTCCTCCATCGAGGATGCTGCTATTCTATAATGCATGGTTCTCCTCCATTATCACTGCCTTATCATCAATCCTTCTTACTACGCTGTGTGTATAATCGCTGAAGTATTTCAGCCAGAAGCCTAAGGCATTCGGGTTAATACTCTCACAATCCACTCCCAGCAAAGGATAACCTTCTCTCTGAAGCTTAGTTATCAGAAATGCCAGCAGGTTATGATAGATCCCGGTCCCCCTGAATTCCGGGGCGCAATAAGCTCCGCAGATATTCATCATGCTTTCAATGCTGCTGACAAAGGTCTCTCCTTCGTTACCGAGCTTAATATAAGCAATAGTTCGATCCCTCAGTTTCGCTGCAAAATACCGGGTCCCCTCCGGAACATCCTGATAGATCCCTTCCTCCGTAATCTCCGGAAATATCATGAAGGTTGGACTCTGTCCGAGGTGGGCACGAAGGGCATTATGCTGTTCCAGCAGTTTGCCCCAGTCCTCTCTCGGAAGCTCCAGGTATTCGATCCCATTACCCTCCGGGATGGTAAGCTGTTTCAAAGGGATCTCCTCCAAAGACCGGATCGCATCGATACATCGGATTCCAAAGCCATTATAAAAGAAGCTTTTCTCCGCTGCCGTATCATGGGCATACAGAGCAATGCCATGGCTTAGGATACCTGCTCTGACCCATTTGTCCGCTGCTGCCTGATACATTCCGGAATAGATTCTTCTTCTCTCCTTCTCGGTAAGATCAGAACGAACTCCATGAGCATGAATCGGTACGAAGGTTCCTCGTACTCCCGTAGTCCCGAACGCATCCTCCCTAGGGGGGTAAGCGCAGAGAAAGCCCACCATATGGTCCTCCTCATTAAAGGCTGCAACCCCAAGTCCGAACCCGACAAACATGGTCAGGTCCGGCAGCTTCTCTATCATCGGCAGGTCAGGGTTATGAAGCCTTTCCTGTTCATAGTTCTCCGTGGCAATTGCCCTGGCTTCTTCTTTATGCTGCAGTTCAAAATCATTAATCCTCATCTTCTCTTCCCCCCTTGATTCGCTCTCTGATGCGCCGCCTTATTGATCCGTTTCATGAATTCGGTCTTTTCACGCAGATAAGCAGACTTATCCTCTGTATACTTGGCTTCCTCCTTAATATGAAGGTAATTCTTCCACCTGGACCTCTGAAGAGAGCCATTCTCCAGTGCGGCTAGCACTGCACAGCCGGGCTCATTCCTATGGGTACAGTCGGAGAAGCGGCACTGCGTAAACAGCTCTTCAATATCGGAGAAGGTCTCTCCCAGGCCATTTTCCACCTCCCAGATCCCAAGTTCCCTCATCCCGGGAGTATCGATGATCATGACTCCGCTTTCCAGTCTGATCAGCTGGCGGTGTGTTGTTGTATGTCTGCCCTTACTGTCATCCTCTCTGATCGTATTCACCTTCATGAGTTCCTCCCCGGCGAGGGCATTTACCAGTGTTGATTTGCCGACACCGGAGGAGCCTAAAAATACCACGGTTTTTCCCGGCTTTAAGTAGTGCTCCAGGCGTTCCAGCCCCAGACCCGTTACTGAGCTAATCACGATTACCTCTACTCCGATGGCCTGTTCCATGACTGTTTCCAGCTGTTTGGAATAATCCTCCACCAGATCTGCCTTCGTAAGCAGGATGACCGGTGTTCCACCACTCTCCCATGCCACTGTGACATATCTAAGGATCCGGTTGATGTTAAAATCATAGTTCAGGGAGGCAATTATGAAGACATAATCGAAATTTGCTGCCACTACCTGTTCTAAAATATTCTTGGCATAACCCTGTGCATGGCCGGAATAATCCGGTCTGGAGAATTTTGATTTTCTATCGCAGATCTTCACCACCTGGGAATCTCCCAGAGGGTTGTATTTCAGAAGGACAAAATCCCCGACAGCCGGAAAATCCTCTGCCGAAGCCACATTGTTATATGCTGAGCCCTTCAGTCTTGCATTCGTTTCCCCATACCTGGAGACCACCTTATATAATTCGCGATGGACTGCAGTTACCCTTGCATACACCAGTTCTCCGCCAGCTGCTTCCAGGGGTTCATCTCTTAATACCTGCTGTCCATCCTTCAAGTAAAAACATTCTGTCAAGCCATAATCCATTAAATCTATCATTGTTTTCCTCCATTTTGTAATAGTATCTTCTTCTTGGTTTCATTTTTTTATTTGTTTGACTTATTTTCAATTTACGCATTCTTTCTCACTTCCTTTCAAGTACCAAACCGTTCCTGCCATCCATCAAATTCACCCATGTGTCATCGCCCGCCTTTCGCATTCACTCTAAACAATAATGATTTCTTTCAATCCGCATAAAAGCTTGAAATTTGGGCACAAAAATACCGCAATAAGCAGCCTGACGGAAATGCTTATAGCGGTGCAAAAAAAGCACACCTTGCAGTGTGCATTCAGCTTATCATTATGAAAACACGCTTAGTCGCGTGCTACATCTTAGCCATAGTTTCACGAAAGGATACTGTTACGGCATCACCAAGAAAAGGTTCTTCACCCTATGTCTTCCCGGTTAGCCCAATATGCAGTTTTAAACGGAAATCACCTTAAAAGCTCCCGACATTAAACACAACTCCTTTCATCATCCTTCTATGGATGCTTCGTACAGATATCAATATACCCACGAATATGATTTTTACTTAGCCATTATAAAGTATATTTTTCCAATTTGCAATAGTGATTTTAATTTTTTTCTTTTTCTTTCCAAATGGCTTACCAAATCAGCTTGCCACTTGACTTTTAGCCTCTGAAATATCATACTTTTATCGATGGGATATTCTCATCAGCCTACTATCGGAGGAGGGTCTTCATGGACATTAAAAATACTTTTCAAAATAAACTAAAGGAATATCTGTTAATCACAGCCGGGGTATTACTCGTTGTGACCGGCGTATATTTCTTCAAGTTTCCAAATAACTTCTCGATCGGAGGAGTGACCGGCATCGCCATCCTTCTGAGCAGAATCTTCGGAGAGTCCATAAGCTCCGGAACTCTGGTTCTTATTATTAATATTATTCTGCTGATTATAGGTTATATCTTTCTCGGCCGGAGCTTTGGCAACCGTACCGCCTACGGAAGCATCCTGATGTCTGTCAGCCTTAGGGTGCTGGAGTCCATCTACCCGATGAAGGGTCCCTTGACCGGGGAACCTGTTTTGGAACTGGCCTTTGCCGTAATATTACCTGCGGTCGGTGCAGCTATTCTGTTTAACATCGGCTCTTCGACCGGAGGTACGGATGTGATCGCTATGATGTTAAAGAAATACTCCAGTACCGATATCGGCAAAGCCCTGCTGATGACGGACTTCCTGCTGACGGTTGCTGCTTTCTTTGTATTCGGGATTCAAACCGGATTATTGTCGATTCTCGGATTACTGTTGAAAACCACCCTGGTCGATATCGTCATCGAGTCTATGAATCTGAATAAATATTTCACCATCATCTGCGAGAACCCTGAGCCGATCTGTGAATTCATTCTGCAGAAGGTACACCGCAGTGCTACGGTAATTGATGCTCAGGGTGCCTTTACACACAGCAATAAGAAAATCATTCTTGCGGTCATGAACCGTACTCAGGCTGTGAACTTACGGAAATTCATTAAGCAGACCGAGCCGGAAGCCTTCCTATTGATTACTAATACCAGCGAAATCATAGGGAAGGGATTCCGCGGCTATTGATGATGAGCAGGAATAAATATCTATTATAAGCACATTAGAAACAAGACAAATTCAGTAATTCTTAGAATTATAAACAGGAGAATAAATCATGACTTATCTGTACCTGATGAAGAATCAGAAACCACTAAACGAAGAATTAATCAGAGAACATGTGGAACACTTAAAGACATTAAATGAACAGGGCAGACTGATCCTCTGCGGCCCATTCACGGATTATCCCGGGGGAATGGTGGTTTTTTCGGCAGAGGACATGGTCATGGCAGTGAGGATTGCAGAGTCTGATCCATTTATCTCTTCCGGGAGCAAGACATACGAAATCAGAACTCTTCAATTAGCGAATGAGGAGAACGACTACTTATTATAAATGATGCGATCTACTTCTTACTATAACTGGAGTATTACCTTATTCTAAAAATCTGCCAACACCTTCAGGAACAGCAGGGATAACACCACCAGAATGATCGGTCTTATGACCTTGTGTCCGTTTTTGATGACAAGACCGGAGCCAACGTAATTTCCTGCAATACTGAACAGCGCAGCAGTTGCTCCAAGAAGGATGACAACCTTACCGCCGGTCAGATAGGTAACCAGTGCAGCAATATTCGAAGCCAGATTTACCAGCTTGGTGTTACCTGCTGCTTTCTTGATATCCATCCTCGCCAATCCGGTAAAGATGAGAATTAGGAAGGAACCTGTCCCGGGTCCATAGAATCCGTCGTAAGCCCCCAGGAAGAAGGAAGCCAGGCAGGTGATCAGGTACACTCTTTTCCTTGTAACTGACTTTTCCGAGGTGTCCTCCTTCAGAGATCTGCTTCTTAATACATAATAAGCTACTATGGGCAGGACAATCATGAGGACATGCTTCATGATGCTTTCCGACAGATGCATGGACAACTGAGCCCCCAGTGTTGAGCCGACTAGAGACAGCAGAATCGAGGGTATCGCTACACCCCAATCCACGAACCTATTCTTACAGAACCTGCTGGCGGATACAGTAGTACCAACCGCAGAGGATAATTTATTCGTACCGATGGCATGATGGGTAGGTAGTCCTGCCAACAGATATGCAGGAAGAGAAATCAGCCCGCCGCCTCCCGCTATGGAATCTACCAGCCCTGCCAAGAAAATCAAAGGGCATACAATCAAAAACATCTCTAATGTCAATTCCATGATGATCTCCAATTCTTATGTATTATTTCATCCGTTCATCCAACGGTATCATTCATTCGTTGAAGCTTATCTTTCCTTCTGCTGGTTATGGTAAAGCTTCTTACTCTTTTTAACACGAAGATAAGTATACTTATCTTGACTTTTCTTGTCAATATGACACCATATTTTAACCTAAAGATGCATATAATTGTATGAATGAAATACTGGGAGGTATTTTTGTGGAGGAACATATCGATGTTGATACTGCTTTGATGGAACATCGCTTTTGGCTTCAGATCATGGGGGATCATGCCCGGTTTATTTTCTTTTCTCTTGCACCGAATGAGGTGGAATATTTACAACGGTCACAGGATTTTATCATCAGCTATGACCAGCTTCTCGAACAAGCCAGAAGACAGCTGAATGCCAATGAGCTCGATGTCTTAAATCGGCAGGCCTATCAGCTCACGCATCAGTTCCGTGAATTCAAACTGCTGCTACTTGCTCTTACTTTAAGCTCAGAAATTAAGGTACATCTGCCCTCTACCTTCTTCAATGACATGCTGAATGAATTAGAGGAGTTTATGACCGTCATTAATTTAATAATGAACGGGAAGTCCATCCTGTTCCACCCGATCCACTATCACCTGCTATGGCTGACGGATGCAATCGGGCATGCTGCATCGGTTGCAGCGAATCTGGATCCGGTTGAGAGGGATTTGATTGATAAAAGTCATTATTATGAGATGAATTTTACCGATCTTAATCTTAAAGCAATCATGTTGAACGGTTATCTGAGGACACAGATACCGAACTTTCCTTCCTTAAACCGACTGAATGAACAATCCGATCTTATGCTGCAGCAATTCAAAGAGTTTCTGGAAACCCTGAGGGATCAGCGCATCGACGGCAGAGTCCTTGGGACGCTCTTCCCGTTAATGGCAGATCATATGGCCAGAGAAGAATGTTACTATCTGTGGAAGCTGGCACAGACTGCCGGATTGCTAAAACGCCCTGATTGTGATCCAACCAGACCGCGGCTGGAAGCGTGACGCCGCATCCTGTGTCGATGGTATTTCATATTTAGATGGGCAGGCTCATATGATATATCAATAACCAATCATGATAAGGTGAATTATGGAATTCCAACAAAGCAGAACCTATAGCAATTTGCTAAATGCATACAATGTGGAGCTTATGGCAGCCACCAGATCTCTGATCTATGGTGACAGAGCGAGGCAGGAAGGATATATCGAGATTGGAAATGTATATGATACCACTGCGAGAAATGATAAGGAGCACGCCAGAATCTGGCTTCGGAGAATAAACGAGGGGATACTGCCGACAACAGAGCAGTTCCTTCTTGCTTCTGTCGAAGAAGAGACCTATACAGGTAATGTGATGTACCGGGAGTATGCCCGGGTTGCAAGAGAAGAAGGCTTTAATGATATCGCTGCACTCTTTAATGGTGTGGCTAATATAGACCTGAACCATAGTTTAGAGTTCAGAAATCTGTATGAGGACTTCGTCCGCAATGAATTGTTCTGCAAACCTCAGCGGACTCTATGGATCTGCCTGCAGTGCGGCAATATCCTGAGCGGCGAATGTGCTCCGCTGATCTGCCCGGTCTGCGGCTTTCCGCAGGGCTACTACTGGCTTTATGAAGAGGTAACCTGAAGAAACATGGTCTATAGCAGTTTAGGTTTGGACGTCTTATGGTAATAGAAAGGAGTCTGGTTTCCTGCCGGAAAACCAGACTCCTTTTTAATGCTCTACGGATTTAAGGTAATGTCGCTAAGCTTTAAACCTTCTGTTCTTAATCCCGATTAGTTAGTGAATAACTGGGACCAATAAATTACTCCATTCTTCTGATATACACCGATACCGATTTTACCGAAATTACCGTTCATGATGTTAGCTCTGTGACCGGGGGAATTCATCCATGCAGTCACTACTTCCTGAGGAGTTCTCTGACCGTAGGCAATATTCTCACCTGCTGTTCTGTAGGAAATACCATGTTCCTTTAATACGGAAGAGAAGGTAGATCCGTTCGGTCTAGTATGGGAGAAGGACTGTACTGTCTCCTGGGCACGAACATCTGCTGCGGCCTTCAATGTGGAGTTTGTGGTAAGAGCTGATAAACCTGCCTTCGCACGCTCCTGGTTTACTAACTGAAGAACCTGATTTGCATAGTTGCTGATACCGGTATTCGTATTGTTAGCAGGTGCTTTTGTAGGTGCGGGAGCTGTCGGCTTTGTTGTAGGTGCCGGTTTCGTAGTAGGAGCAGTCGGCTTTGTTGTAGGTGCCGGAGCCTTTGTCGGTGCAGGTGTAGTTGTATTCTTATTGTCAGCACCGTTGATTAATGCAAGTATATCCTTCAATGAGGAGATCTGGTTTACATTGCTCAGATTGATATCTTTACAGCCATTCTGCTGTAAAACCTTCACTACTTCCTTCGTATTATCACACTGGGATAAATCTATATTCTTATATACATAAGCGTTCTTCTTGCTGCTTACAGGTGCTGCCTTAGCAGTATTCTTTACCTTAGCAGTATCCTTTTTCTTAGCAATTTTCTTTGCCTTAGCTTTTTTCGCTTTTGGCGCCTTCTTCGTTTCAGTTGCTCCTAATACTTCTGACTTAATTTCTGACTGCGTTGCAGGGGCTGCCACATCTGCATCTGCAGCAGCTTCCTTCACGATTGCTGAAGCAGCATCTGTCTTGCTGTCAGCAGTCAAGCTGTACTGATCCTCAGCATTGTCGGCGTATTGTACTACTGCTGTATTATCTGAATTGGTATTGATAGCATCACTATTATTTAATGCCAGCTGATTTACGCCAAGAGTACCTGCTACGGATAGTGCCAGTGAACATATAGTTACTATTATCTTTTTCATTTTGTGTACCTCCTGTTTGGTGTCTTCCTTGCTGCTCCCTTAGACTACCACAGTAGAACTACTAGTTCAAGAGTTAGATAATGGTTATCCTGCCAGATACAAGGGATTTTCTGCCTTTCCTTTCCTGATATTCTACCTAAATTCGGTAATATTCTTCCTTTTCCAGATTGGCTCTTCTGATATAAAAACCATATTAATACCTTATAAATCAAGGCTTCTGACTATTGCTTCCCGTTCGATTTAATGGCAGGGGATGCTGCTCAGCACCGTCCTGATATATCGATAACGCTGGTTAAAATTTATTGCAATAATTTTAAAATATTATTACGATTTTATTACATGTGGCCGTTATAAGGCTGATTTATCGACCAAAAAAGAAGAGGCAGACCCGATCTAATAACTTCGAGTCTGCCTCTATTCATAATATAGTAAAATCACATAGCTTTCAGATAATCATAAATTCTTTCCATCGTCCCACAGTCCCACAGAACCAAAAGCCCTACAGCAGCAAAGACCGTACCGGTAATATAACGCTCAGATCGTTCTGCCAGCATCCTCAGCTTATCAATTCGGGTCAGTGAACCATGTAATGAGAGCCGTAAGTATTGTTCTTATCATGGCTGCTCTCCTTTATCAACTATTGTAACAGTCCGGTGATTACTTGTCCACAGATTAGCGCTTTCCTTGCTTGCGGAAGCTTCTGTTCCATCACAGAGATGAATATAACAGGAAGGATATGCGGAAAATAATACTGTAACAACGAAATGTCAATAAAGGAGGGATAGAAGCAATGAATAACAGCCGATATGAAGATAATCACAGTCACAATTTTGAGAATTCAAGTTCAAGAAATGATACAGGCAATGAACCAAGAACAGAGCGAGGCAATCATCCGGAGATAGAACAGCCGGGTCCTTCCATCGCAACACCCGGGATACCGGACGAGATGCCGGCAAGGGAGATTAAATAGGGATAGGATGAAAGGCACCACTTCGTTCAAAAAAACCAGATTCTTACACTCAAGGCAGATATATGTTTTACTTTAAAATTCACAACTTCACCTTCAATACGGTAAATACTAATTCCGAAAGTTAGTGCACCGTCTGTTGTGAGAAAGTGAGGTTGCTTATGTTTAATGCAAAGTTATGCGCTTTAGCAATAGCCTGTACAGTCGGTTTTCTAGGCCTAAGCCCTAGTACCGCTCATGCAGCTGAAAACAACACCGGATCAGTAACACTGTCAGAAAAAGAGAATGACCAGAAGGATAAGAGGGCCGCATACGAAGAAAAATTAGACAAAGCCTATGATAACTGGAATGCGTTGACAAAGAAGCAGAAGGATGAAATCTATTCCCTGCTTGAAGCAGAGTTGAAAGCAGAAATCAAGGTGATGGACAAACTGGCCGCGTATGGAGTACTCGAAAAAGAGGATGCAGCAGCTATCAAAACCCTTATGATCGAGAATTTCAATAAAGCAAAAGAAAGCCAGGAGTTCCCGTTTGCAAGGCCTAAGGCTCCGAAAAGCCGTAAATAGCTTGACATGATAGGTTACTAGAGGTAACAGCCGGCTGCACTGACTTTCATATAAAAATAAAACAAACAACCCACTACGACTCCGCAGTGGGTTGTTCTATGCATGGGTATGGTTATGATCACAAGTCGTCTCAGCTGATGATGGAAGGTTCCAATGATTTTATAGTTTTAGAGATTTCTGCTTTTATATGTTGTATAATCGCTTCTTCTTTTTCAGAGTATTTCTGATCAGAGATGCCCATATTATTCCCTCGATTATAATCAAATTGGAATCGAGAAAGCATATTCTCTCCAAAGCAATATGCGAATACATGGAAGAAAGATGTATTTTCTTGTGTATAGTAAGCAGAAATAAATATTGTTGTATCATCAAGCTCTTCTTTCTTATCTTTCAGTACGAAAATATAATCTTTATATCCCTTAAGGGGCTCCTGCTTTAGCTCATCTGCCGTTTGATAAAATAGTTCCCACGACCCTTTTTCGTTTCTCTGAAAGGTTATATTAACCGCATTAAGCCATTTATCCGGCGAAGTTTCAACTGCACTATCTATATAATAAAATATGTTATAGTTGTTAAAATTCTTGGCCGTTTCATCTCGTGGGAACAAATTTAAAAAAGTCTCTTTATCAATGTAATAAGAATTGTATATCGCCTTATTGATTGATTCACCTGCAGGTAAATAAGTTGGATATAAATAATCATCACCAAGTACCTTAATCATTTCATCTCTGCTTTTCCATGACTTGTACGGTAAGCTATTCTTCTGTCCGGATGCACTCAATAATATTATTCCTACACCCATAACAATAAGAACAATAATACAGCTTAGTAAATAGATGAAATGCCTCCTCATATCATCTCCTCCAAATTTTGGATAGTAATGATAACGATGACACTGAGTTACTTTTCCTTTCTTATTAAGGAATTGTTATATCCATTGAGGTAAAAGACTTTCCCCTGTATACTCCAGTAAGACTGTAAACCCCCGAGTCACTTAATTTATTTTCTAAAATCAAATTAAAGCTTGTTTCTCCGACATTATCAAGGCTTAATTCATAATATCGAAAAACTCGTTCTTCTAAAGAAAAGGGTATCTCTTTGCCATTAAGGGTTACTTTAAGATCTGTCAGATCGGTTACATAGAAGGAATTCTGCAAGCCTTCAAAATAGAACACTAATTCCGATATGATCATTGGCTTATCATTTTTATCCGGCTTAAACGCCCACCCGACACTGGTCAGATCTTCACCGTCAGCCGGCTCTTCTGTAACAGCGGCTTCAAGGATTTTATTGTAAACATCAAAGGGTACGCCCTTATATTTACCCGTCAGATTATAAACTCCCGGTTCCGTATTCGTGGTCACAAAATCAAAATAGAAATCGGTCACCTCTTCATAACCCCAGGTAAACTGCACTTTTCTGTAATTTGCAGTAATACTGTTATCGACCGGAACATCGTTCCTGGTCAAAACGATATCGGATAGATCAGCCGGATCAATACTATCCACATTACCATACAGCCTTATCACCAGACTGGGGATCGAAGCTTTTACAGAGCCCTTGGTCAATACATCAAAATGAGCAAAGTAGAAATCCCCAGCAACAGGCACGGCTTTTTCTGTCTTTGTATCAGTTACAGGCACATCCGTTTGATTTGAATCCGGGCTTATCTCCGACGGATTCACCGGTTTCACCTCTGTTCCCTTGGTTGTATCATCGGGAGTAACCTCACTTATACTCTTAGGTAAGGATTTCTCATTCAAATCCTCCTCAGTGTTATTGCTATCCTCTATTATCGCCGGATCTTCAGACACCTTGCCCTGTGATTTGTCCGTTATTCCTGGCTCACTATTTCCTTCCGCATCACCCAATAAACGATCCAGTAAGGAAGACAGTCCGCTCTCATCAGGGCTTTGACCGCTAGAGGCTGCAGTTTCATGCTCAGGGGCTTTCGAGAACAGATTTGCTCTGAACCCTATGAGTATGATTGCGACAAATATCAGAACTCCTAGTGATGGAAGTATCAGTTTCAGCTTCCTGAATTTCGACAAGGCCGTGTGACTGCTTCTGTCGTAGCTTTCTCCGTAGCCGTTCCGGTCCTCGGTCTCCTTCGTATTATCATAATACAGAAGCCGGTTCTTAATTCTATGATCCATGCTTATGTCGGTATCTATTCTTGAGTAAAGCTCCCTGAACTTATCAGGCTTCATAAAATCCCTCCATTTCTATTTTTAATTGTTCCCTTCCGCGCTTCAGCCTCATTTTGACGGCAGATTCGCTGACTTTTAGGATATTGGCTATTTCGGCCACCTTATATCCCTCAATATAATGTAGATAGATTACTATTTTATAATTAGTCGGCAAGCGGAGGATCTCCTGCAGGATCTCCTTATCCTCCGGTTCCGGAGCAAATATCTCAAGTTCCTCTATGTTTTGCTTGTTTCGGTTCCAAAAGCTGCGTAATTGGCTTTTACAGAGATTGATCGTCACACGGATCAGCCATCTCTTCTCATCTTCTTCACTTGGGAATTCGGGTGCTTTATAGCACAACCTGATAAAGGCCTCCTGCAGAATGTCTTCGCAGTCATGCCGGTTACCCAGGTAGGAAAATGCAATTCGAAACAGCATCGTTTTGTAACTGTCATAACGATCCAGTATCCATTCTTTAAAAACCCATGGTTCAGTGCACTGAGTGTTTTCCATTATTAACCTCCCCTCATTAGCAAAACGTATCATTACTTTATTAGGTCACAAAATATATGCTAAATTATACCATGTTTTATATTAATATCATACCTCTTTGATATTTTTCCTGTTCCACCAGAGTGTACCGGGCTGACGAAAAGGAAAGGGGATGTGATTTTCTAATCACATCCCCTTTCCTAAAAGAGAGTAGTATGTTGCATGGATATTCTCCAAGAAATTAGCAGTTTAATCTTATTCCTCACCCTGCAGAGCATCATAACCGGTCTCTCCGGTACGGACCTTAATGACATTCTCTACATCATATACAAAGATCTTGCCATCGCCAATGTTACCGGTATATAGGGCCTTTCTGGCTTCCTCCACCACCAGGTTCACAGGTACCTTGCTGACTACGATCTCCACCTGTACCTTAGGCAGCAGATTCATCTCAAGCGGTACTCCGCGGTAGAATTCAGAAGAACCCTTCTGGATTCCGCAGCCAAGTACATTGGTTACAGTCATACCGGTTACACCGATTGCATTCATTGCAGCCTTCAGTACTTCAAACTTGCTCTGCTTCGTGATGATCTCAACCTTAGTTAGTTTGTGTGTTGTACCGTCTCCCTTATCCACCTTAAGTCTGGTCACAGGTACCGCTTCTGATATAGATTTTCCTGCGGCTACCTCTACATCCACTACACTGGACATATCGACGGATGGCATAAAGTCTGCATAGGCACTGACTAAGCCATGCTCATGTACATCCAGACCGGTGATTTCCTCTTCCTTACTAACTCTGAGGCCGATGGTATGCTTAATGATCAGGAAGGTTATGGTGATAGTAACAGCTACCCAGGCAGCTACAGCTCCGACTCCAATAATCTGAGTAACCAAGAAGGAGGTTCCACCTCCATAGAATAAGCCATCCTCTAATGCAAATAAACCGGTCAGGATCGTTCCTAAAGCACCACAGATTCCGTGAACTCCGATTGCACCAACAGGATCATCGATTTTAACGACCTTATCTATAAATTCAATACCGAATACAACCGCAAAGCCTGCGATGATGCCAATCATTGCGGCACCGAAGGGGCTGACCAGATCACAGCCGGCGGTTATGGCAACCAAACCTGCCAGAGAACCGTTTAGTGTCATGGATACATCGGGCTTCTTATAGCGGATCCAGGTAATCAGCATTACCGTGATACTAGATACTGCCGCAGCCATATTCGTTGTAACAAAGATATTACTCATAGAAGCCAGAACATCATCTCCAGTGGCAGATACCGTGGAGCCTCCGTTGAACCCAAACCAGCAGAACCATAAGATAAATACACCCAATGCACCTAAGGTTAAGCTATGGCCGGGAATTGCCTTCGGTTTCCCGTTCTTATCGTATTTACCAATACGGGGCCCAAGTATCTTAGCACCAATCAATGCCGAGATGCCGCCAACCATATGAACCGCTGTGGAACCGGCGAAATCATGGAAGCCCATATCTGCCAGCCAGCCGCCGCCCCAGATCCAATGACCTGACACCGGGTAAATAATGGCACTGATGACCATACTGTAGATACAATAAGCTGAGAACTTCGTTCTTTCCGCCATGGCACCGGATACGATCGTTGCCGCTGTAGCGCAGAATACAGTCTGGAAGATCAGGAATGCCATTAAAGGTACACCGTTTGGAAGTATGGAGGAATAATCTCCTTTCACCATTGGGTCGAACCCACCGATCAGTGCGCTGCTTCCTCCAAACATAATGCCAAAACCAATCAACCAATAGATTGGTGTACCCAGAGAAAAATCCATGAGGTTCTTCATAATGATATTGCCGGCATTTTTAGCCCGTGTAAAACCGGTCTCAACCATAGCGAAACCCGCCTGCATGAAGAAAACGAGAGCTGCCGCTACCAGGACCCAAATAACATTAACAGATGAAAACATAACAATCCCTCCTATTATAATTTTATTTCTTAAGAATCCCTCCTTAAGACAAATCTTTAATTGATACGCGGTTATCTTATAATTAACCCGGAACGAATCCGTCTTCTGTGAGGACTTATCCTGATAAATGACAAAGAGGTCAAAACCGAATGGTTTTGACCTCTTTGTCAAGGATAGAACTCTGAAAAACAGAAAAGGGGTCAAAGAAAAACTTTGACTCCTTCGCCCTTTATCAAAATAAAAATAAGGTCAAAGCAAGTTGCTTTGACCTCTTTGTCTTAATTTGGGATTCCTATAAATAGAATATCGAGAGTATAACATAGGTATTTTCTATATGTCAATACCCAAATTAATAAATTTAAAAAATTAATCCTCTCCCCAGCGATAGGTCTTCTTCTCACGAAGAGTATCCAGACTGCAGCTTAGGCATAGACCATTATGACAGCAGATTACTTCACCACATTCCGGGCATAGCCATTTGGCTTCCTCCCTCTCCAGTAACCTCTCCATTCCATATTCCTTCCTGTACTCCAGATTATCTATCATGCTCATATGATACTTCATGCGATAGCGCTTATCCAAAGCCTTCAGACGATTGCAGGGATATTCCTTGCATTCGGTGCAAAAACGGAGGATCCCTTCTCCTATCAGAACACAGTTCTTCTTCATATAGGTACAGTTCTCGCCCCGTGGCAGGCAACCGGGACAGTAAGTCTTACGAAATCCTTTCTTATTAATCTCATTCTTCATCGAAAGGTAATTGATACACACGCCGCAGTTCATACCACAGGGAGCGATAAGCTTGTCTTCCATACAATCAGCACCTCATTTCTAAATAGATTTCTACTTATACTACTTCATAAACTATATCATACCATGGTTTACCTTCTTTTCCAAGTTATTGTAAACTCATACCTTCTGACACAAAATTTGCATTTGGCAAGGCAGGCGGAATCTGATATCATAGTAACATAGTAGTAATTGTGAAAGACTGTTTGTAAAGGTGAACCGATGAATAATACAGAGAATCTGAAAGAGAAGGTAAGACAGCTCCCGGAGCGTCCCGGAATCTATAAGATGCTTGATTCCCGGAAGAACATCATCTATATCGGTAAGAGCAAATGCCTGAAGAAAAGAGTACAATCCTATTTTACTGCTTCTCCAAAGTGGGAGAAGGTAACCCGGATGGTATCTGCAATAAAGGACATTGATTATATCATTACTGATACTCATCTGGAGGCAAGATTACTGGAGTGCCGCCTGATCAAGGAGCATAAGCCCAGGTTCAATGCCCAGATGAAAAATGACCAGCGCTACTTCTTCCTTAAGGTGGAAGCCTGTAACCCTTCCCGTCCTATCTCTGTTGCAGCAGAAAGGGAGGAGGACTGCTTCGGGCCGTTTCGGAGCAGATTCACCATTAATGAGTTTATAGACAGGTTGAGATGCATCTATCCGATCATCCGCGGAACGAATTGCTATGAATTCGAATATCATCTGTTTCCCGTAACCATGAATTATGAGGCCTATGAGCTAAACAGGCAGATACTGCTGGAGATTTTCTCTTCAGATAATAATATTCTTAAATTATCTAGGTCCATATTTAATAAAATGGAGGAAGCTGCATCGGGGTTTCAGTATGAGACGGCTGCGATCTACAGGGATATGATCCATTGCCTTAAAATTATTAAGAATGGGCTGGATGGCTATCGAAGCTTAGCTTCGAAGCACATCCTGCTGAAACTGCCGACTGAAGACGGATATAAGCTGTTCTATATAGTGAAGGGCAGAATCATCGATACCTTAAAGCTTCCGGAATTATCGGAGAAAGCAATCAGGGAATTTGTAAAGAACTGCAGGTACCATCCGGCACAACATGCATCCGAAGAAAATACCGAGAAATCCTTCATCGATTTCAGGGATGTATTATATTCTGAAATATCGGATTTAACGGAGGACCAATATGAGCTTCTGTAAAAAGTACCCTCTGCATCCGATATCAACGCTATGACACCGAATGCAAAGGGTACTTATTTTCTGTTAATATAAATCATTTCTTATTTGGGTTCTTCTCCGTAAACTGATGGCTGGAGGAGGAACGGCCGGTGGTTCCGCTTACATAGCTTCGTTGATTATCCATGGCATTCTTAAATGCATTCATGTCGTCACCGGTGATGTCTCTCTCTGCCAATCCGTTATTGTTCGTATTCGTATGATTGGGATCCTTACTGTTAATCTTGTTTGACATGGTATTACCTCCATGATAAGACTTCATCCATGTGGAAGAAGGATATTTATATTATCTGCTGATTTACAGATAAATATATCGTAATCTAATAACAGTAATACCATTTTTTATTTAAGCTTTTACTACAATCCCGTTCACTTCTACCTGATCATTGATCTCGATGACCAGACATTTTCTTCCGTCCACGATTTTTGTCTCCACCAGATCGGCGCGTTCCGGATTCACCTTAACGATAACATCCGGTGTCTTAACCTCGAACACTCTGGTATTTGCCACATTGGCTGCAAGCAAGGCAGTATTCTCACCGGCTACCTTATCATAATTTTTCTCAAATTCCTGAAGCTTCTCTTCCTCAACGCCGCATTCCGCAAATAAGGTTTTCACCTCAGTTTTGTCCAGGATCAGAGGCTCCGGTATTTCATTCAGTTTATGTTCTTCGATGATTTCATTCAGCTTCTCATGGATGTTTCTAATGATATCATACTCACAGGCTTCCCCTAAGGTCTCTGTAATTAAGGTCTGGAAGGTTTCCTTCTGTCCTCCGGCAGACATCGGCACTCTGCAGCCAAGCAGCTGATCGACGAAGTCCGTATGTAGCTCCTCCGGATCCCCGGAATAATATAAGATATTATGCAGATCTGTACTGCGGTCATTAAAGGCAGGGAACAAGAAGCCGTTTTCCGGTGCTCCTACCACCCAGTCCTGAATCCTCTTCTGGATATGGTTCGTCTCCTCATTGTAGCTTAATCCGGGCTTGGAAAGCTTGACCGGACAAATGGAACAGAGTATATAACGGTACACCTCATCGGAGGCATCCTCCATCATCAGCTTGTCACTGGTCTTGCCCGGAACATCGTAAGCCGAATAAATCAGAAGGATCAGATAATTCCCCACATAATCATACATCCGTATGACCTTATCATAAAACTCATCGATAAGTGTTTCCTCCTTCAGCTCGCTGTCCCTTAATCGAAGCAGGAACTCCTGGGTTCCGCCTTCGAATTCCGTATCTGTAGGAAATTCCATATTAATCAGATTCTTACCTATCGTTCCCGACAAGGTTTTTTTAAATATCTCAAAATACTTGAAGGTCTCTTCCTCCGGCAAGCAAAGGAAGGATTCTGTAAACTTCGTTTTGACTATCTTCTCACCATCCACATAACAGCCACTCACCTTAGTAATGGAGCAATTCTCATGCTTAAACTGTTTTCTGATTTCCAGTATCTCGCTGTTTATCATAGGGTTATCTCCTGATCTGATATTATTTTATCTTTCATTTGTTCTATCCTGTTCCATTATAATAAATCGGTTTGATTTAGTCTTTCGCCTCTCATAATATATCATGCAGGAACGAATAAAATCAATCTGAATATCATCATGTATAGAATGACTGCCGGTACGAATACTAAGAAAAAGAATTGAAAGGAGTATGGAATATGAAGGATAACAAAGGCACTCCGTCTAAGGATACCGGTACTAAAAATAATAATTCGGATAACGATGTGGATTTTAAAAACAGCTTCAATGATACCTCTTCCAAGAAACAAGGGAAAAGCAGTGTCACAAATAGTGTAACAGACTATAGACACAGCCCGAAGGTAGAAACACCAAACCCGAAAGCTACGTCTGATTCCGGAAGATAATAGTATTTTTGGTACATGCGCCTGCCGGGTACACTCATAAGAGGCTGTTGAAGATCCAACAGCCTCTTAATTGATAGATGCATTCTTAATTAATAGTTATCGGACTTAGCAGATCCGTAGGTATATGTGATAGCAATATTATAAAATCTCAAATAACTGGAGTTCTGTCATTCTGGCAACTCTGTTTACCTGCATTCTTAAAGCTGCATTGGAGCCACAGTCAAAGGTAACCTTCTTAAATCCATCCTTCTTATACATCTCAAAACAACCGCTTAACATCGGAACCATATCCTGAGTGCTGACCCTTAATTCAGTACAATCGAAGGTGAGCTCATATTCCTTAGCATCAATCTGATTCACTATCTTCATGTACTCTGTCACGAAATAATTCGCATCTTCGGGTGTAAAGGAGCCCTTAACCTTTGCATTTACAACCTTAGTAACCTTATTCAGCTTTAATTCTGATTTCTTATCCTGTGTGTTATCCATACTGTCATCCTCCAAAGTTTGATAATTTAAGTAATCTTTAGTAGCAAAATCAGATTATATTATCGTCAAATAATTGTCAAGGAAAATCCTTGTATGTAACTCTGTGAAACCTGGGGCTAAGTAATAGCAACATAGAATTATTTTAATGTCTTCTTATATACAATAGCTCCATCCTTTATCACATAATTAACCTTTTTCAGATTTGATATATCACCAATCGGACTGTCCGCTAATACTACCAAGTCACATCTTTTTCCTAATTCTATACTTCCCAGTTCACCCTCCATACCTATCAGTTCTGCTGCGTTCATAGTAGCTGTACGGATAGCCTCGTATTCATTCATGCCGTGCATAACAAACAGTTCCAGTTCTTTATACAGCATTCCGTGTGGTACAAAACCGGATCCGGATGCACCCGCATCAACTCCTGCAACAATTTTAATCTTATTGTCAATAGCACGCCTGAAGTTATAAGGGAAATATTCACTCTTATAACGATCCATTTCATCATAGAATTTCTTCCACATAGGATAAGTTCCTTGTTTGATACCCTCTCTCACCTTATCCAGAGATTTGCTGCCCAGTGTATGAAATGGCTCGGGAACTAATTCCCTAATCTCCGGTTTATCATATTCCTCCGGATGATCAATATAATCGCACCAATTATAAAAGGTAAAAGCAGTAGGAACCCAAAATGTCTTATTACTTTTCATTGTTAATAAGGTATCATCATCCAACAATCCCAGGGGCGTATGTTCTATACTGTCTGCCCCTGACATTACTGTGTCCTTAAACCCTTCCGGCCAGCATACATTATGTACAGCAACCTTAAGTCCGGCATTGTGTGCCTCCTCTACGATCACTTGCAGTACCTCCTGCTTCATGCCTGATTCAATCACATCCGGCCTTACACCCATTTTTAATAGCTCTTCTTTATGCCCATTGTCTCTATCAACAAATGGCATGGCCGAACCTGGAGACACTGTTTTGATAAAGTCTACACCTTTTCTTTTCAGTTTCTGAACAGCTTTCCTCGCTGCCTGTTCGTTGTCAACATCAATTGATAATCCGTGAGCACCCATAATATGGCTTATTATAAAAATCATAAATTTATTTAAGGGTATAAACATTTTCAAACTGAAATATCCATAAGGAGGTGAAAGAGCCGGCCCACATACTAGCACTCTGGGTCCTGTTATTTTACCCTGGTTAATTTTATCTCTGAATTTAAATACTCTATTACCAGAACCACCGGGCATATTTCTTACAGTAGTAATACCGGATTTTAAGGTAAGATAGGAATTCCTCTTTAATTTTGAAAACATTCTCTCTGCGAATGGTCTCATATAATCATCAACACCGGATTGTGTCAGGTGAGCATGAGAATCTATGAGACCCGGAATAACTGTCATTCCTGTAAAATCTAAAAACTGTGCATCAGTCGGTACAGATAGTTCATTTAGATTAACAATATCGGTAATTATTCCGTCCTTACTGATAATTGCCTTCTCCCTTTGCAGCTCATCATGCAATCCATCAATAATATTAACACCTCGTATCACAGTGATTTTAGGTACTGCCATATGATCTCCTTCCCTGACACTTCTATAAATGCTTAAATAGTACACTACATGTTACAATTTTACAGATTATGTATGTCAATGTCAAATGATTCATCTCCTGTCTGATATGACAAATTGCCTATGATTAAAGAATAATATTATCGGCTTCTCTTGAAACATTTTCAATGATTATTCTTTACGTAAGTTTTCTTTGTGTTATAATGCTTATAATAATGTTTTGGATCGAATAGTGTAAGGAGAGCCCGTCATGGACAAACATCAAGACAGAGAAGAAAAAAGACACTTTTATAAACTGGTATTCAGCCTGGTATTACCGATGGCTCTGCAGAACCTGATTAACGTAGGCGTATCCACCGCTGATGTTGTCATGCTAGGTAAGGTGAGCGAGACTGCCCTCTCCGGATCTTCTCTGGCCGGCCAGGTTCAGTTCATCATGTTCTTAATTCTATTCGGATTAACTTCCGGTGCCGGTGTTCTGACTGCACAGTACTGGGGCAAGAAGGATATCCGTACCATAGAGAAGGTAATGGGAATAACAATGCGGATTGCTTTGTACATCGCTATTTTGTTTACCGCTGCCGTTTTACTTTTCCCTAATCAGATCATGAGCATATTCTCGAATGAAGAGGATGTAATTCAGGCAGGGGTATCCTATCTGAGGATTATGGCCTTCTCCTATCTGTTCACTACGATGACATTGATTTACCTTAACATCATGCGCAGTATCGAACGGGTCATCATCTCAACGATTGTTTACCTGGTGTCACTGGTGGTAAATGTCCTCTTAAACTTTGTATTTATCTTCGGTATGTTCGGGCTGGAGCCGATGGGAATCCGCGGTGCGGCACTTGCTACCCTGATTGCAAGAATTATTGAATTCCTGATTGTAGTATTTTATGCCAAATTCGTAAATAAAGATGTCCGTTTTCATATGAAGGATCTCTTTCCCCATGACAAGCTGTTAATGAAGGACTTTGTCAAATACTCCATGCCGGTATTAATCAATGAACTGATCTGGGGAGCCGGTACTTCCACGAATGCAGCTATCATCGGCCATCTCGGAAAGGCTGCGGTCGCCGCCAATTCCGTAACTCAGGTAACCAGGCAGCTGGCCATGATCGTATCCTTCGGCCTGGCGAATGCAACTGCCATTCTGATCGGTAAAGCGATCGGTGAAAATAAGGAGGAACGCGCGAAGCTGTATGCTAAGCGCTTTATGCGATTATCCTTTCTCTTCGGTATCATCGGATCCTTTGTGATCCTGGGTACATCACTGATAGCAAAAGACATGCTTTCCCTCAGTGATCAGGCCAAAACTTATATGAGCTTCATGATGTTCGTCATGTCCTATTTCGCGATCGGCCAATCCTTCAATTCGGTCGTGGTGGTCGGCATCTGTCGAGCAGGAGGAGATACAAAATTCGGTTTATATCTGGATGCCTTCTTCCTCTGGGGTATCTCAATCCTGTTCGGAGCAATGGCAGCCTTTGTGTTTAAGCTTCCTGTTCCTATCGTCTATATGGTCCTGCTGAGCGATGAGATCTTAAAGGCACCTGTATCTTATTGGAGGTACAGGACAATGAAATGGCTGAAGAATGTAACAAGGTAAGTTGCTCTAAACATAAGAATCTATTCATTCATCATAGCAGAAAGACGGCAGATTATCTGCCGTCTTTCTCTACGTACATCATATTACCACCAGGTATAATAAGGATTTTTCTTATCCTGCTTACTCTTATCTTCATCAATTGCCATGCTGTCAGTTACATAGCTTCCATAACTGTTGCTTGCACTGTTACTTGCACTATTCCTTGCACTATTACTTGCACTGTTATTGTCACCGGTGCTTTCACTGCCTGTATTACGTGATTTGCGTCCGAATGCCATAAGATGAACCTCCCTTCTTTTTTCTTATTATTTGTATTTTTCTATCATTAAATGCTCTCCGGTTAATTTTTTGAGATCAAAAAAAGGAAAGCCACCGGCTTTCCCTTAGTATCTTGTATACCTAGAATAATTTATCTTATATCCGTAACCTCATCGACATACTGAACCCCTTCAGTCCAACCGGGAATCTTCGACCCCAACCTTTTAAACTGCATGATGGTTACCGGATTCCCTTGTGTTATGAGATAACGCTTTTTAAACGGTACATCCATATACTTCTGAAGTAATATACTTAATGCAGCCGCAACTTCAGGACTGGACGGTTTTAATTCAGGTGCATCAAGTATTAATGTGTAAACATCAGCCTTCAGGGACTTTGTAAGTTCATCATAATCCCGCATGAAGGAAGCTCCGTCCTCAGATTCAAAAAATCCTGATGCCTGTGCATGAAATACTTTCTTGTCTTCATCTAACTTCATATCATAATTACATCTTTTGCCCTGATATTTCTTCATGTAATATTCCTCCTTGAGAGTAAAATAAGAAACATTGTTGTAAATTTAACAATCAATATAGTTATAATATACCATTTATATCCCTTTTTCAACATAAAATTACAGATTATTAGTAATTTTTTTCCGTTTTATTAAAGCTCAATGCATCAAAGTGAACCATATTATAAGGCTATATGATTATTTCTATTACCGAGATTATTTAATATAATAATCTATGAAAGGAGTTGGCTTCAATTAATCCAGCCGTCAGCTGTCGGAAGAAGTGTGGGTTCTTGGAAGCTGTGTATAATAGAATGAAGTCAAGTCAGGGAATGATAAGCAGATATAAAATACTACTTATTACTATCATATTAATAGCAGCAGCTGTAATCCTAACCCTGGTGATATCCGGTACCCGTAAGAAGGATGATTTGAAAAGCTCCTTATTCCCGGAACCATTACAGGAATCCCAGGTGATGAAACTATCCGTTAAGAGTGAATTTATGGGGAGAGAAATGCCCTGCATGATCTATCTTCCCAAGGGTTACGGTGATGGAGATGAATACCCGGTTTGGTATGGCTTGAACGGTTACAGTTCTAATGAAGCCATGTGGGTGAATAATGGTATAGCCGAGGATGCAGACGAATTAATAGAAAATGGTGAGATAAAACCGCTTATCATGGTCTTCCCTTACACCAAGGATGCAGATATTAAGGAGATTTCGAAGGATCTTGAGGACGGAAGCATCGACGAGAGAAATATAGACAAATACATCAGCCAGGAACTGGTACCCTACATAGACTCCCACTACTATACCATTCCCTCAGCTGACAACAGGTATATCGGAGGCTTCTCTATGGGCGGAATGATTGCTCTCCGCATTGCCTTCCACCATACCGATCTGTTCAGTAAGGTTGGAGGGTACAGTGCCGCTGTTATCTCCAGCGATTATTCCGGTACACAGCTGGAAGAGTGGCTGTATCCAAATGACGACTTTGATGAAATATCCGATATTACTAAATTTGATAAAGAGAAGGGTTTTGATAAGCTGAAAGTACAGATCGATGCCGGTAATTCCAATGATCCCTTCTCAACAGGCTTACAGTCCTTATATGAGGCTCTCCAGAAACGTGGAATCACCACGGAATTTCAATTATATGACGGCGGGCATACACTGAGAAGAGACAGTATCAAGGATTATCTTAAATTCTATGCTGCAACAAAATAATGAAAAAAGGGGTAGTACATTTATTCACGCATAAATGTACTACCCTTTATTGTTTAATGCTTCTCTATGTAATCCTGCAATATGTTCCATAATTCTCATTTACATACTTAAGGATCTTTCTTTCCATATCGGGCTTATAGATACTTAATGCACAACCGGAATTAAAATATGTTTGTGTCATAATCATTAGCTCCAATCTAAATCCAAATAATAATAATATCCGTTACAGCTTAATATCAGGCACCGATATTTATTCTTGTACCACATTCTCCGCAGAATGTAACGGGACTGTGATACTCCGCGCCACAATTCGCGCACTTGTATATTACCTGATCTGAGTTGATCTCAGTATTTTGTCCGTTAATCATCTCACTCTGAATTCCATAAGTTATTTCTTTCTTACGATTTTTGATTCTGCGCTTAATTTTAATTATAGTGATTAGCAAAATTACCAATGCGATCAAGCACACAATACCATAAGAGATAACTTTAACACGATCCCGCTGCCAAAGGGATATAGCGAATGAATACCAAGGCAAATCATCATATGAAATTTTAGCACGCTTGCTGTCTTCCTTAATTCTGACATCCCCGGATACCTGCAGCCTGGGAATTGCCCACTGATATCGGTCGAGTTCCATGTTCTCGAATTTCTGATCTCCATCCTCATCAAGTGTTATCTCAAAGGCAAATTGTCCGTCCCTGTATAATTCAACTGTTTCTCCTGAATACTCTTCACCAAAGGATGCCTTAACTGTATATGTAGGAATAATTTCAATCTGCTCGATTGTACTAATAATAGCATCGGAAACCTCTGATGCCTCCTCTACACCCGTATAACTGCCGCCGGTTGCTTCTGATATCCCACGAAAAGCATCTGCTGCGGCTTCACTTGCATCCGTGCCAATTGAAAATACCTTAATCAGGCTGTCACTTGCATCCCCAATTAATTCTCCATAACCTGTAATTTCAACACTTACCGAGGGTTCAGAAATAAGTGAAATATCTGCGTTATATAACGCGGCAATTACACTGTCATATGTGTATCCGGTGTTTGGTTCGGGATCCAGAGGAGGTGCATCACCCAGTACAATTATTGCCTTCTGCGCCTGAGGCCTCCACTTCAATCCTGCTGCTTCCATCAGACCGGAATATACTGTTTCATTATCGTCACCGCCATTACCAAGATCAAGTGCATCAATGGCAGTGGTTATCGCCTCTTTATCCTGAGAGAAATCCAGCTGCACTTTAAACGGATAATCGTAGGATTCTGCTCTGTCAGAGAAATCCCGATAATCAATCAGTGCAACCCTGAAGTTTTCGTTTTTGACAGCCAATTCATCAAGAATAGTATTCATATTTTCTTTTGCATTAGCTATATCATCACCCATTGAGCCTGTCGTATCTACGACAAAGCAAACATCAAGACCATCATTCGTTTCTGTCTTAATCACTCGGTTGACGGAATGCTCCGTGGTCAAAATTGCATTCTTAACGGCCGCTTCTGCATCAATGAGTCCGCTATAACCGTCAGTATAATAGTATCTTCCGGTTGATGAAGCTAGGATTATCCTTTTCACATCAGAACCGGATAAATCAGGATTGCTTGCAAAAACCAGACCCGCAACCCCCGATACATGTGGTGTAGCCATTGAGGTACCGCTCAAATAGGCGTATTTTCCAATAATACTGCTATAGATGTTTTCGCCTGGAGCAACGATATCCACTCTGCTGCCAATACAGGAAAAATCAGAGTAATGATATCTCGTTTCATCTGCCTTTGATTTTTTAGAATCTATCCCTATCGAGCCGACAACAATTATTCTCTCTTTTACTTCGTCAACTTCTATAAGATTAAGAAAATTATTGTATTTGGCATCAGAGTCCCCCGATTCATCCATAAAATACTCCCATGGCCATTGCCACTCTTCTTTATAGCCATAGGTGGATTTTTTACTCTTATAATATTTCGTGCTATTACTATTGCCGGCTGCGACGCAGATCACAAACTCATTCCCCTTATCAATGATCCGCTTCAAGCCATGACCCGATATTTCTGCTGCATATTCCAGGTGATTAATCGCATTCTCATTACCTCTGCTGGCAGCGAAACCAATCAGGCGGCTGGTGTTCTGGCTGATATTGATTACCTTGACATCCTGATCTATCAATGCCTTCAATGCTGCCAGGTAATTATAAGCCGTATAGTATTCACTTACTTTTATCCCGTCTTTTAAGGTATAGGCTGCACTATAGTAGAGATGGCCTGTGTCACCCATGACACCGGTTATACCGCTCCCATTGTTGAAGCTGCCGGCCATGATCCCGGATACATGGGTCCCGTGATCTCCGGGTTGCAGATTGCTCGCATCATAAGTTTTGGAGAAATCCTCCGTATATGTAACATAGGACGCTTCCAAGTCTATATCTTCATGGCTTTTGTCTACCATCGTATCGATTAATCCGATATTAACATCAGCCATCAGGTCCAGGAAGCTCCAGGCCGAGGGAGCATGAATCGCTTCCATACCCCAATTGGATCCTCCCGGTACCTCCATATCCCAAGCATCGGCATCCCCATCCCAGGGATCATTCGGGTAGAATGGGTCGGCTGATGCAATCTCTTCTTCCACCTCATCCGGCTCTGTTTCGTATACTGTATTAAAATAGGCGTCCTCAACGAGTTCACTTTTTTTAATTTTCTTCAATACTCTATTTAATTCATCATAGGTCATCTCATCCCGGAACCCAATCTGCCAAAACCCGATATCCTCCATCGCAGTAGTAATCTCTGCGCGAAATTCTTTTACAAGGGCTTCCATTTCACTTCTTGTGACGCCCTCTTTGGCCATGACAATTATCTCATCATTAACATATAGCATTCCGTTCTCACTATTGAAATCAATGTTTTCTATCTCATTTACAATCTCAGGTTCATTCCCATCGTCACCCCTGTCATTGTCAGAAAAATAATGCCAGGTAGGAAAAACGATGAAAAACCCGATAAGAACAATCCCTATTACGAGACTAATCGTAATTAATGTTACTTTCAGCTTTGGATACCTTGTCATATGTAGCCCCTTTCAAAACCTAGATGAAATTATAATGTTAAAATAGTATAATTGATTCTACCAAATTCTGTTGCGTCTAGCAAGAGTTGACATACAGCCAATCATCAGATATTACGTATACATGAAAAAGCTTTGCGAAATCTTGATACCGCAAAGCTTTTTTAGAGAATTTGATCTATTCATTAGTAAAATAAGAACTCATGATTTCTCTGCTGAAACACGATAAAACAATGTGGTAGCCAGAATTCCTGTCAGTAATAAGGTGATACTCAGAACAAAGGGCAATATTCTTGAGATATCACTAAGCAATCCGCCTATGTATCCGAAGGGTACGCTCACCAGCATTACCGTCGTCTGAAGCAAGGCCATAATTCCTGAGCGCTCCGTAGGATCGACATGAATAGCAACCAGGGATTCTCTTAAGGTAGCCAGAACAGCGACACCCATTGCTTCAAAAATTAAGGAAACCGATAAGATCACATAGCCCAATACGCCCGCGTCAGTAATTGAGATCAGCAGGATACAGCTGACGATGGAGCTAAAGAAGCCCCCATACAGCGGCCACTTCAGCTTTGACTGCTTGATATGTGCGATCACTGTGAAGAACAGGATAATGGACAGGATGCTTCTTGCCATCGGAAAAATGGGCAATAAGGTATCCGGAACACCAATACGGCGGGATGCGATGATCTGCCAGAAGGTCATTCCGATCATAGCAACAATCTCAACAAGGATACTGATCACTATTGCAAACTTCGTACCGTGGGAAGTTAATATCTTTCGTAATGCACTTTTGTAACCGGACAGCAGCTCTCCCCAGGACATACCGCGTGTTGCCTCGCGCCTGACTTTACCAGCTGCTGTTTCCGTTGAGAACTTATACAGGATCAACAGCTTAGCCGTCATGATAATAAAGGCATTGATATAGAGGATCCGGATCGCCGGAGCCAGGGTAAGCTTTGCTACCAGAACCGAGGAGATCGGGGCAAACAGTGCGGAGAGATTCGCGGAAATCATGACCCAGGAATAGATCTGAGTGATTTTGTCCTTAGGGGCATCCTCGATCAGCAGACAATCCCAAGAGACTGTGGTAATCTTCATCATTCCGTTAAATAATGCTGCTACGACAAAAAACCAGAAGCCCTGGCTGGATGCCCAGATGAGGCAGGGAAGGCTCCATGCCAGAAAATCAAAAACAAAAGTACTCTTCCTGCGTCCCATTTTATCAATAATCGCACCGGATAGAAATGCAAAGATCATCTGCGAAAACATATATATCGAGGATACAATTCCCACCTGCACATCACTCATGCCGAAGGTCAGCATATATACAGATGCATAAGGCAGACATAGATTCATCGAGAGGCCCCACATAGGTTCGGTGTAAACGCAGGCACGGGGATTGCCGCGCAGGTCGATCAAAGTCCGTAATAGTTTATGCTTTACTAGAATTTTTCTCATGTAATTATTCCTTTCAGAGCTTCATAGCACTTATGTACCTTACTCCTTACTTATTTCTTCTATTTCAATCAGTAGCAATTATCGATGTAACAATACATTATATTATTATAGCATATTGAACAGGCAGATTACATAAAATCTTGGCATTTTATCCTGCAAAAGGGTAGATTTATTGATAATGATCATATACGCTGTATAAATTGTTAATAAAATACAAATACTACTCCTGTTATATAAAATTATAGGAGGTATATTATAATGGAAAACAACAATTCAAGTAGAAACGATGCTTCTAATTCTAGCAGAAACAACGCTTCCAACAACAGCAGAAACGATGCCAGCAAAAACAACACTTCTAACTCCAGCAGAAATGATGCCAGCAGAAACAGTAACAGCAGAAATGACGCCAGCAGAAACAATACTTCTAACTCCAGCAGAAACGACACCAGCAGAAACTAGTTGCGGATTTTTGGGCTCATTATAATTGAAAAAGGAGTAGCTTGACTACTCCTTTTTTATTTTTCACATCATTACTGGTGTGGTGAAATATCACAATCATTTTTTATGTTTCATATCATACTTTGTAATAACCCAATAAATATACTGAGGTAAGTATGGATATCTATATCGTAAAACCCGGTGATACCATCTTTTCCATTGCCCAAAAATACAACGTACCCTATGAAAGATTATCCTATGATAATAATATATTGCCGGATTACAATATTGTCAGCGGACAAATAATTGTGATACCCCGTGCGAATCAAATATACATAGTAGAAGAAGGTGATAATCTAAGAAGTATTGCAACAAAAAATGGTATATCAGAATTACAGCTGCTACAAAATAACCCGTACCTTTCAGATAGAGATTACTTGAACATAGGAGAAGAGCTGGTGATCAGCTATGATAAAAGTGAACAGGAATTTGAAATTGACGGCTTTTGCTTTTCAAACATAAATTATGATGCCTTAAAAAAAATACTGCCTTATCTTACCTATCTGACCATTGTTGATTACAGAGTGAATGCTTTTGGTATGATTGAAACAAGTGATAACGGTGAACTAATTCAATTGGCAAAAACCTATGGTGTTGCTCCAATTATGCTGCTATCAACCTTCTCACAGCTGGGGCAAGGCAGCTACGGTGTAACTAATAAGATACTGAACGATGTGGATTTACAAAACAAGATTATAGAAGAAGCGCTTTTTTATCTTCGTAAGGATGGCCTGTATGGCATTAATATTGGTTTCTCGTTTATTCTTCCTGAGGATCTGAATAGCTATGTTGATTTTATAGCCAGAACAAAAGAAGCGTTGCAGATGGAAGGCTATCAGGTTTTTGTAACAATGGAACCAAACACTTTTGGATTTAAAGCAAATGAGAATAACGATATACCCTATTATTCTCAAATAGGCCAAATCGCTGATGCTGTTGTATTACTGTCCTACCAATGGACAAATGCTTACTTTCCTTCCTATGAGCAGACCACCATACCATTCTTAAAAAGCTATATTGATTATGTTATGACTCAGATTCCTCCCGAGAAAATACTGATCAGCTATTCCAGGATTGCATATGATTGGGAACTTCCCTATGTTGAAGGTTCCTCACTTGTTACCACTTTACCTAATGTCAGGGCACTTTACCAAGCCAGCCTAATTGGTATTGATGTTGGCTTTGATGAGTATTATGTTACACCATATTACTATTATATCAGCACGGACGGAATTAAACATTTTGTTTGGTTTAAAGACGCAAGAACTGTAAATGCCATCATTGATTTTGTGGTGGACTATAATTTTAAAGGTATCAGTGTATGGAATATTATGGACTTTGTTCCACAATTATGGGTTACCATAAACTCACAATATAATATAAGAAAAGTTTTGAATATTACCTCTGATATAGTAGTATAGATAAATAAAGTAAAGCAAAAAGTGCTACAACCTTTGCATTATCCAGGTTTGTAGCACTTTTATGTTTTTATGTTTACAATATTCTTTTAATTATTTTCTTTTTGGTTTATTTCTACTTTCTCCGGTCTATAAAATAACAAGAAGATCAGCGCTATGATTGCGGCAATGGCAGCAGTAAGGTAAACATTACGGAAGCCTTGGTTTAATGTAGTCTGGAAGGTTTCCTGCAGTATCTCCTTCTTATTACCAATTTCATTAATGTAATTCGTTTTGGCGGTATCAAAGGCAGATGGAATCCCATTCTTTAGCTCTGTCATTTTCGTCTTAAGATCATTCATCTGAGTAAGAGTAGCTTCCAATCCACGAATTGCAGCAGACATTTCCTCAGCATCCTTTGAACTTTCCTCCAATTTACGTAAGGCTGAAGTAATTCCATTGATCCCGGAAGTAATGCCGCCGATTCCTTGATCGATACCGCTTACAATTTTATTTGTGATATTTGGCATCATCTCAGCAAACATGCTCTCTGCGAGCGCCTGGCTATTCTCTGTAATTGTCGTAACATCAGAGGATTTCATGAGATTAACCAGAGCTACCGGCATCTGATAATCGCTCTTCTGATTAATGTCTATTCGGATGGTCTGCATTGCTGCCAGATCAGGAATATTCACTGAAGCAAGTCTATCCTTCATCTGAGGATCTTCTTTGAGTTGGTTAATCGTGTCCGATATTTCCTTGGCATAAGGGAGTTCCGGCACTGTAATCTCTTTCGGAAGATCACTCATCACATTAGTTTGTACCAGCCCGCCGGCATGTGCCAGAAAACCGACCATGATGGCCGGGGCAATCGCAGTCCCGATGGATCTGACTAAGGACAAGGTAGCAAGCGCCGAATTTGATTCCTTCTCATCGGTATTCTGCAGCATCATATAGTTCAGAGGAGTGCCCATCGTAAAACCGACACCGATACCGATTAACATGAGTGATACGGATACTGTAACCATATTCGGGAAATTGGTAGTAACCAATATGAGGAATAAAGAACCGGCGATGGATACAAGAAATCCAAGAAACAGAATAAACTTTACTCCGAATTTATCAATCAGTCTACCGGATAAGGGTGCCCCGACACCTGCGAACAAGCCTAGGATTATTACGAAATAGCCTCCGTTACCCGAAGCGATCTTCAGCGCATTTTCAGAAAACTGCGGAACAAATATCATACCCATCATAACCATGCCGCTGATAAAGGAGATTATTAAGGTTATGATGATATTCTTATTAGTAAAGTAGGAAAGATTCATGACCGGGTCAGAAGCCTTCTTCTCAATAAGTATGTATAACGGCAGTATAATGATAAAAATCAGTAAGTAAGGGAAGACCTCCGTACTGGATATGCTATCCCAGAGATGGAAGAAATCAATATTAGTCAATCCATACAGCAAGGATACGACCATCGCAACCACTGTAAAAATTCCAAGAAAATCAATCTTCCTTGTGTCAACTGCTTTGTTATTCGGCAGTATAAGGAAGCCAGCAATAATAACGAAGACAGCGATCGGTATATTGATATAGAAGATAAACTGCCAGTTATCTACACCAAAGAGATCCAGAATTGCACTACCTGCTGATGAGCCGAAGATATTGGCGATACCATAAACACCACCAACCAGGCCCAATGCCATACCTCTCTTTTCCTTTGGAAAGCTGGTTCCGAACTCACCGGTAGCGATCGGCATAATTCCACCACCGCCAATTGCCTGAATTACTCTGGCTACCAGTAATAAAGAGAAGCTTCCAAAGTTCTGTGATAATCCACAGAAAAGTGAACCTAAACCAAATAAGAAGATACTGGTGAGATAGATATATTTACGTCCGTATTTATCTGCCAGCTTCCCCATGATCGGAATACTGGCTGCGTAAGCCAGGGTATAAATGGTAATCATCCAAATACCTACTTGTTCGCTAACATTAAGATTGTTCTGAATGATTGTTCTGGCCGGAGTAACGATACCGGTGTCGATCGCACCCATAAATACTCCAAACAGATAAATGATCATGATTAATGCAAGATTAGGCTTTTTACTCTCTTTCACTTTCATGTTGTTGCCCTCCATTGATATAATTCGCTGCATTCCGGGATAATTTCTCCGTAAGTTTTGTATATATCTCGATTTCCTCAGGAGTAATTCCTTGAAGCAGAATGTCATTCCATTCTTTTTGAAGAGTATGCATCTCATGAATAATCGTCCTGCCAAGCTCAGTAAGAGTGATTAATTTCTCTCTCTGGTTCATGTTGTTGGTCTGCCGATTGATAATATTCTTGCTCTCCAGCTTCTTCATGGTTTTTGCTATTGCACCTTTGTCGATGGAATAATGTTGCGCAATGGTTTCCTGATTCGTATTCTCATTTGCTGCCAAATACATTAATACGCCGTATTCTGCATAACCAATCTCAAATTTCTGCAGATTTCTCATGGCAAATAGATTGCTATATCTTGAGATGATTGCTAAATCGTGAACTATAATCATATGTGCTACCTGCCTTATATTTATTTGTTGTCCACTACAACTGTTGTCAATTTCAACTATATAATAGCAGTGAAAGCTTATAATGTCAAGTGAGAATACCGGGAGGGCTTAGACTTTTTTAAGGTAAAAAAAGTACTACAAACCTTTCCACAGGGTTTGCAGTACTTTTATATATTATAACTCATTAGGCAGTGTACGTGACTTTTAGGAGATTGGCCGCCATTCATAGACATAGTAGGTGCCAGTGTAATCACCCGTCCACAATTCTTCCCTGTCTCCCTCTGAATAACCGGCAGGAATAACGGCAGAAATGGTATCGCTGACTGAAGAAATATTCTTTTCGCTGTACTTGACGGACGAATATATCTCGAAACCTGATTTGCCCGCCACATTTGAAAATCTCACATTGCCCCAATCAGCTCTGCAACTTCCATGCCCATCAAAATATGATAAGTTCTCCTCGGTGAAAGAGAGGTTGAAGCTTAGGCTGACTGTATCTCCACCTTTAATTTCTGCAGGGGGTACCGTAATGGTAAGCTGTGTAGCGAAGCTTTCCCCATGAAGCATATCAGGGTCGGGATAATCGTCACTTTCTCCGACATACTTCCATGTATAGGTATAGCTGCCCGGTGAGGCTGACGCACTTTTTTCATAAATACCTTCCTTGTTTGTATTATCAATATCTTCTTTCATATCCCGGTGGATTGTTTCTACCAGCACCCAGGCATACTCCTTGACTTCCGGCTGCTGTGCTTCCTCCGTCACTTCGGGCTGGAGAGGTTCCGTCTCTTTCTCCCCGCTACTGGATAGCAGGATGGTGGTGGTGGGGTAAGACACCTTGAACGGCACTGTCAGCACTGGCGTATCCTCGCCGGGCTTATAAAGCTCCACACTACTCGGTGCGCCTGACATTATATGCCCAAGGACGGTAAACGAGGTGTTCATCTCGCCTCCCTTTGGCATTTTTCCACTCCAGTTATTCACACTTGCATTTCCTGAAAGTGGTGCAAAGCGGACGGTATAGCCCTCGTACTGATATTCTCCGGCTTCCTCAGGCTGTTCAATAATCTTAACCTTAACCGTTTTGTTCAGCTCCCCTTGCAGGGCGCGCAGCTGCTTTTCAAACTCGCGCTGTGCCTGCTCCATGGCCTGACTTAGAAGATAGTTTCTCGCAGAGGTCATAGGTGCCTGTAAACAGCTCAGCAGATATCCCCGATACTGTTCTGTCAGCACTTCACGGTCCTTTGTCCACTGCCGTTCATCAAAGGAATATTTTAGTCCGGAAACTCCGGCAATTTCCTTCACCTTGCCGTAATCAAGGCTCCAGAAACGGCCACAGAAGTTGTCGATTTCCTGGTTAATCTGCTGCAGTGCCATTTGGGGATCGTCCACGTTTTCCTTGAGAGCCTTGATAAATATCGTGCGCCACTCCTGATTGGAACGGGGCGCCTCTACATCGTTATAATACTGGTACACGCCCCCGAGATTCTCCAGTTTCAGCTCCATCATATCACTTTGAACCGTGGATAAAACCACATCGAACACGGCAATCGCTGCAAAGCCTACCTGTAACGAGGCGGAGCCGAAATAGCCGACCGCATTATTGGCAACATTTTTGACGAGGTTGGAAAGAGTACTGAGCTTGCCCTGGTCATCAGAAAAATTGTAAGTAAAATCATAACAGGTCTGTACGGCGGCAAGGGCCAGCCCTAAGCGCTGTGACCCTTTGCCCAGCGCATCGGCCAGTGCGCCTTCATACTGCCCGCCCAGAGTGATTGCGGTAAGCGCTGTTCCTGTGTTGCCCGTCACCGAGTTGACTACCTCAAAGCCTGCTTCAAAGGCTGCATTTCCAGGCTGCCCTTGCTCCGCCAGCTCTCGGATGACCTCAAAGGACTTTCCCGAGTTCAACAAGCCTGCAATGGCATAGATATCGGTAATGTAGGCTTTGCGGGTGTTTTCATTTTTAACCTGAAACACGCCGTAGGTGGACAGGTGGGTGGTAAAGATCAGCACCTGTCGGTTTTCAGCGTCCACCTCATAATAAACGCCCTCCCACTCACCGGTGTTTTGGTTATAATACTTCGCGCCGATGCACTCGTTTACTGCGCCCGTCTCGGCATATTCTGCGTCATAAGGAATGGCGATAGTAATCACATCGTCAAAATTTACTTGATCGCCAAGCTCAAAATCATAAGCCGTAACCCTTACGCCGCTAATCTTATCTGTTTTTTCAGGGAGCGCCCGTATTTTCAGCGTATTATCCCCCTCAAGAGCATACTCCCCGAACTGAATCGTTACCCCGTAAGCAGAGGCAGAAGGGCTTTCAGGCGAGACCTTAAGCTCCTTGGCTTTTGCCTTATAGTCCCGCTCAGTATAAGCAAAGGCATTGAGGTCACCCGTCGTTCCTTCGGTATTAGCCACCTCCTTGTCCAGCTTTGCAAGAATGACGACCCCTAACGCAATCACCAAAGTAACCGCAACGGCGAAAAACAAAAGTTTATTTGGTGGAGTCGTCTTCGTTCCGCAGGAGTTGCAGAATTTGGCATCGTCTTTTAGCTGTTTGCCACAGCTTTTACATAATTTGCTCATGTGAAACCCTCCTTTTATTTAAGCAGCGGACATTTACACCGGAAGCATACATCATCGTTTATCTGGCACAGCGTGGCACAGGCATTGCAGAAGATGATGCTGTCCCTTGACTTATCATATTTCTCATAAGAATTCAGACCTGCGTGATGTCGCACCCGGTCGCCAACCTGAAAGTAGTCAAAAACCGTTGTATCGTCCTCGGCGGTCATACGGTACTTTTTGCCTCGCTCATCTTGCACAATGACAACGTATTCTGTGTAATAATATATGGACGAATCATTCTTCCCGGGTTCATAGCTGCGGGTTTTCTCCTTAATGGTTTTGTCAACCACCACACCATCCCAGGTTTTGCTTCTTTTTCTGGCGATGATGGAGCAAAGGGCGATCAGCAGGAACATCCCGCCGATAATAAATCCGATGAACATCGCCTGCAGCTTCTCCATCTCACGGCTGGTTTCACCGTAGATATAAAATCCTATGACAGCTGCGGCGGCCAGCATCAAGGAAAATACTGCAGACCAGCAGCTGGTGTTTTTGAGGTACCGGGCGAAGGCCGGGTCATGGATGCGCTCTGAATAACCGATCCGCCCACCCGCTTTTGTTTCCCATGATTTTGCATGTGTTGCAAATTTGTTTTCCGTAAAATATTCCTCCTTTTGGGCTCAGTGTGTGATCGTGGGTGTAATCCCGGTTTCATAACGGAATTTCTCAATGATGCCTGCAAGAGCGCTGCTGTCGGGTCTTGGATTGATCAGCCGGATACTTCGGATATCAGTATCCCTACCGTAGTCCAGCGAGAGATAGTTCAACCCGATTTCCACTGCTTTGAGTCGAATTCCCTCCTGATTAAACTTGATGACCTTTGAGCCCAGCAGGATACCAAAGCAGGATACGAACATCTCGATGCTTTCGCAGGACTGTACTTCATTTTCTTTCATGCTGTCCCGCTCACTGAGGACGGCGGGCTGAATATGGAGTATCCGATTCTCGACAATCAGCCGCGCTGCTAAGAGCATTTGGGTCATTTTTATAAAAAGAGAAATGGTAATCGCCCCTGATGCTAAGAACAGAATCACATACAGCTTCCAATTCGGAGGTTTCAGAATAAGTGCTGTCACAAAAGCAATCACACAGAAAATGGAGGCTGACAAAAGGCACCGTGAGTACCTCATGATTTTTTTCAAATAAATCCCCCCTTGATATACAGTATTTTTAATTTTATTATACAGAAATCAGTGCTATGTTCGCTTCACCATACTGGGTGATTTTGCACAAAAAGGCCCTTCACCTTTTCTGGTGAGGGGCCTCAGCCAACGGACTTGAGTTTATGAACTGCTTTATCCAGTAATCCATCCTACAATGGGGTGCATTTTCTAGATAGTTAGACGGCAGATTAATCTAGATAAATATTTGCTGTTTTTATCTTGGATTTTATTTATGATGATATATACTCCGATTGTGACTATAAAATACTTTTACATATTCAAAAAAATGGGAAAACCTTGTTATTAGGTTTTCCCATTCAAATCGTTGATGGAGCTGAGGGGAGTTGAACCCCTGTCCGAAAGCCCATTCATTGCCGCTTCTCCCATTACAGTCTATCTTTTATGCGAGGCGTTACCTCGCTGTTCCCTCCGTCGGACACCGCTAGACAGGCTTCCGATTTCAGTAGCTTCATAAGTCTTTTACCATCTCAAAGCTTTGATGATAAAGGTCCCCGCTAATTTGATGCCGAGGTCTTAAGCCGCGAGTTGCTTAAGGTCGACAGCTGCCACTAGGCAGCGTACGCTAAATTTTCGTCTGCGTTTAATTTTAATTCTAAGTTG
>JAEZJW010000042.1 GCA_023415595.1 Bacillota bacterium | reverse complement strand
TAATCATTTACTTCAATTCCGGTTCTGCTTACCCTAAAGCTCTTTCCCTTGGTATCGGTGCCCAGTACAGACACATACCCGTATTGTTCCGAAAGCTTATGTACAAGCTTTTTTAGAAGTGGCTTGCTTGCAGATAGAAACTCTGATTTTAAAACCTTCATAAAACTCCTCCCTATCCTTATCCATGATTGACGATGTGTGAAAAGAAAAATACTTTACCACATTTTTATTATTTTACCACTATCTGATCAATAGTTAAACTCTTTTATAATTATATGTTTCCCAGTACTTTACATTTAAAGGAACATAATGTACAATTAACGTTGTTAATATTTTATATATCTGTTCATATATAATACGAGTATCTCTTATGTTGAATGCCGGACAGCGTAAAGCAGGTTATGCACTGCTATTCTGTTTAGGTACGGAGGAAAGACAGAGTATGAACGAAAAGAGTGAATTAAAAGTACAACGGATGAAAAGCTACTTCCTGGAAGCAGCAAAGCAGATCATAACGGCAGAAGGGGCCGAAAACATTTCTGCAAGAAGAGTTGCCGAAATAGCAGGTTATTCCTATGCTACCATATATAACTACTTCAAAGATATCGATGAACTACTCGGTGAAACAAAAGCCTTCATGGTAACGGACGTGATAAAACATATGCAGGCTGCAATCGACTTTACCATTAATAACACCGAAGATCTGGTGAAAATGTTTGTAGCCTACACCGGATATTATTTGGATCATCCGCACATATTCCGGTTTTTCTACTGTTATCGGCTATCTGATACCGAATCTGCAAAAGAACAGTATGATTTCAATCTGCCCTGGGCAGCTGCACTGCAATTTCTGATTGAGGACGGACGTCTGAAAGAATGTGATATGGAGACTTGTGCGAAAACAGTAATATATTCCGTTCACGGTCTGATGGCACTCTATTTCTCAGGGAATGGGTTAACAGAGGAAATGCTGTTAGCTGATATAAATAAAGTAATTCAATATATTGTAAGGGGGTAAGATTTATGAAGGTTGGACTTATCGTGTATTCACAAACAGGTAACACCTTATCGGTGGCACAAAAGCTTGAAGAAGCCATAAAAGCAGCCGGACATACGGTCAGTATCGTAAGGGTGGAGCCCGAAGGCGGCAAAGCATCAGGTCCCGTGATAAAGCTGAAATCGGTTCCGGACGTAAGCCCGTATGACGCAATTATCTTCGCATCCCCGGTACAGGGATTCTCTCTGGCTCCGGTGATGAAGACGTATCTGTCAAAGATCTCCGGACTGGATGGCAAAAAAGTATATTGTTATGTAACACAACAGCTTAAAAAGACCTGGATGGGTGGCAATCGTGCAGTAAAGCAGATCACTGCAGCTTGTAAAGCAAAGGGTGTGGATATCCTATCCAGCGGCGTGGTTAACTGGTCCAGCAGCATCCGTGAGGAACAGATCTCCGATATCGTCAAAAGATTTAGTTCTATCTGATCATTCACCATTAACAAACAGCATTCCGCCTGTCCCGATAAGTACGATGGAGAATGCGAATGCATCCTGCAACCAAAAGAAAAGGGGAAACACTACATGCAGCAAAACTTACCTCATGAGGAAATACGCCTGAAGAGATATCTGACAGACCAGGACATAACCGAGCTCTATGCACTCCGGGATATCTGCTATGCATATGATAAAGTAAATCTTAAGCTTGAACTGGAGTATCGGAGAGAGCTGGAGAAGACTAAAACCGGATTGGAACATATTGATGAATTCTTATATTACGCTGACGGTAAGCTCGTGTCCTACTTAAGTATCTCCTCCTTCGGAGGGCATATCGGTGAAATCACCGGAATGACTCATCCGGATTGGAGGCGCAGAGGGATATTCACAAGACTCTTCCGCCTTGCCAAAGCGGAAGCAGAGATAAGAAATTACCGAAGGATATTGTTATTGGCGGATCATAAATCAGAGAGCGGAGCCGCTTTTATTCGTTCTGCCGAAGCAGTTTATGATTTCTCGGAATACCATATGACACTACCTGAGATAGTAGCCGGAAGCGGAAACAGTCCGGTCAGTCTTCGGAAATCGGAACCTAAGGACAGAAAAGAGATCCGGAGGCAGGACAGCATCTACTTTGAGGATGATACGGAAGAAGCGGATGAGGATGAAGACAGCTTTGGCAGTGTAAATGATCCAACCTACATGGTGGAGCTTGACGGTAAGACGATCGGTAAGATCCGGATTGAATTCTTTGATGCCTCCGCCTATCTCCTTGGTTTCGGAATATTACCGGAGTACCGTGGGAGGGGCCTTGGAAGGGCAGCTCTCCGCGAAACTCTGTGCCTCCTTACAGAACAGGGAATCAAAAAAGCCGAGCTGGATGTGGTAGCTACGAATGCAAATGCACTCGGCCTATACAAATCCGTCGGCTTTATGGAAGATTCCGTCATGGACTACTATTGCTTAGAGTCCTCGGATTGATGGATGCGTTTTAGTCCCTCATTAATTTCGTCCGCGGTCCTCGAGTCAATCATCCATCGTATCATATTCGTAAAGAGGTAAACTACAAATACTGATAATGCAAAAGGTACTGCTGCTTTGTTATCCCGGAAGAGCCCTGACAGGAAACCGAAGCTAAGGAGAGCGGTTACCAGCAGAATAAAATGAAGAACCCTTCGGAACAGCATCTGCTTTAGGGTCAACTCTCTCTTGGAATACATGACCAGGGAAGGTGCCACAGCAATAGCCCCAAATATCAGCGGGGAGAAATAAGCTTCATAGCCTAAGGTGGCTTCCCTGTCATAGTTCGTACCAAGCACAGCGATAGCAACCGTTATGCCAGTTACAATAATAAAATAATCCATTAATGTTTTTCTGATATATTCTTTTAGACTCATGTTAGACTCCGATCATAGTCAAAATCTTTTAAAAAATGTCCTTAAAGCCGGTGCTGCCGTCAGACAGCAGCCGGCTTCTTTTAGAAACAGGTTTATCCAGAATTAGCTGTTTTCTATTTATAGTTTTATAGTTGCAAAAGCCGGTGTTACAGCTGAAGTCTCTTCTTCAGCTCAGGTACGTACTGCCTGGATATGATCACCTGTTCCCCGTTCAGCAGCTTGGCAGTGAACCTTCCGTTCAGCGCAGGCTTTACGCACTCCATCTTCAGAAGATTGATGATTACTGATTTGGAGCAGCGGAAGAACTGCCTCTTTTCGTACTGCTCCTCCAACTCATACAGCTTCGTCTTCAGCTCATATACTCTGTTCTTCAGATAGGCATATACCTTATTATCCACGGCTTCAAAATAGTAGATATCCTGCAATGCAATTTGATACCTCTGATCGTTCTCAAAGCCGGTCAACAGGTCGTCCTTGGATTTTACAAAGTTCGCAATCTCCCTGACCTCCTCGTTCACCTTCACGCAACGGATCAGGACGATCTCATCTTCTGCTTTTCTGATTCCTTCAATCCGGACTTTCATGTCAGCTCCTCAGGTTCCCTCGTACAAAGGAGCCACGTGACGCCAGCTTCCTATGTACGTTTTAGTATTCCGGCTGCAGCTCTAAGCTGCCGGAATTCTTCAGGTAATAATTAAAGTAATTAAGTATCACTTCATTCATCTTCTCTATACAGTATCGGCTGTCAATCTCCCCGGTTCCGAGCATACCGGCAAGGAAAGGAGAAAACATCGGCAGATCTGTAAAATTGATATGGCCTGCGCCACGAAAAACAGCTTCTCTTGCATCCAACGCATGGGTGGTGGCAGAGATATTATCGTAGCTCTCTCCCAGTTCCTTCGCCTCCAGGTAGTGCTCTTCGTTATAAAGATTAAGCAGTGGCACCGGATATGGAGCTTGAGTCAGTATGGCTTTTCCATTCTCAAACCCGGTCTCCTCCCCAAACATAGTTCCGTCCACAACAATTACTGAATCCACATCACTGCGCTCCCTGCCGATGACAGCTGCGGTTGCTCCACCCAGAGAATGGCCGAAGACACCGATGTGCTCAGGATCGATCCGTCGGTATACTTCCTCCGTGTCCGGTTCACTGACACGGTCGAGTATCGTATCCAGGACGAAGTTAAAGTCGTCCGTCCGAAGCTTCAGCCAACCATGGGACAGCTCATAGGTTTTCTGTTCGTCATAGTCACCGTTTTGTGCCGCCATGGCATCATTTACAAAGTCCATATTGGCAATTACTATTTTACCGTCCTCCTGCTTCGTGAAGAAGGAATGATAGGTATGATCGATACTGCAGACCACATAACCGTTACTTGCAAGGTTTTCAAAGGTAGAACGGTTGCTTCCTCTGAAGCCAAAGGCTCCGTGTGAGAAAACCACCAGCGGGTAGCTCTGTCCCGTTTCTTCCGGGTACCAGAATTGCATGGTTACTTTACGATCCGTATCCTTCCCCGCAAAAGACTCCTTACGGTTTGTATCTGTTAAGGTGTAGCTTACCGTCTTAATCGGCAGGGCTCCTGTTGCTGCAATCGGTTTAAACTGAGGAAAAATAATTGCAGGAAAAATTGCAGTCGTTAGCAGGAAGCTTCTTCTGATACCTGCTATGATAACATGTTTTTTGGTGAAAATCTTCTCTTTTTTACCATTTCTATTATTTTTTAACAAATAGAAGTATCGTATTCCCAAAATAGTCTGTATCAGAAGAATAAGGTGCAGCATATTCCACCGGAAATTAAATCCGGTGATCCCAAGCAGTGCAAATACGGTCAGCAGTCCTAACAGGGTAAAGCTGCAGAGGTGCTTCAGCCTCTCCTGGTACCCCTTTGTCTTCAGACAGTACCCTGTGTACCCAATCTCAATTCCCAATACGATAATTAAAATGATGATTCCCATTGTTTAAATCTCCTTTCAAATGCTTCGTCTGAAAGGACTATATAACAGAATAAAACTTCCCACAATGGCTCCAGCGGTAAGCTGCACAAAAACGAGGTAAGTTGCATCGGAAGGTAGTGTTATATATCAAAAGAACCGGCAGGATATATATGCCGGTTCATCTGAGTTTTTATTTAGTTTAATTTACAGCCTATTTTAAGAGGCTGCCACAGTCAGCTCCTGTGCTCTTTGGAGAGCATCATCGATACTGCCACAGATATTAGCTTCTCCAAGCTTCTTATCAAAGCCGGCCTTCTGCATCATGCGAAGCGGCTGCTCCTGAACATGGGACAGCACTAAGGTGATGTGCTTCTTCCTGCAGGCCTTCAGTACATGATTCAAGGAATGCAGTGCATTCACGTCCATGGCCGGTACGCTTCTCATCCGGAGTATCACCACCTTAGCGTGGTCGTCCAGTGAGATATTCATGAATTTATCAGCCGCACCGAAGAACATCGGTCCATTGATTTCATATACAAGGGTGTGCTTTGGAACCTTCTTCAGTCGGATGCCTTCCGGATCGTTCATATCTTCC
>JAEZJW010000016.1 GCA_023415595.1 Bacillota bacterium | reverse complement strand
CGCGAGGGGCTTTAATTTTCCTGCTAACCTCCCATATTAAAGAAGGAAAGTAAAGTGTCCACAAAACCAAAAAAGTGGTCAGACTTATTGGATTTAACTGATATTTGATGCAGGTAAAGGATATGGTAAAAATATTTACAAAAAGCTGTACAGGATTGTGGGTTATTAGTGCTAATGGCAAGCTTGACTGAATCTTTTTCTTCTTGAAAAACCATTTACTCATTAAAAAACCATAACAATATAACACAATAAAAAGGAGCAGATTATTCATGAAAAGAACATTTAGTACTACTGCTACAGCCTGTACAACCGAGCAGGCAATAATTAGGTCCTTCTTTTTGACCTTTCCACTTGGCAACGGCCTGTCCTTGAACAGAACTAGGTCTGTCTCGTAGTCCTTAAAGTCATCAGCAATTCTAAGCCACATCAAAAACGCGAAAATAGTATAGGCCCCAACCACCTCCTGTATGTTGATATGAAAATCCTCTATCCCATAATTGAGTAAAATCATAAAATAGATTTCCAAGAAAACGATAAAACCTAGTAACAGTCTTGGAATAACAGGATACATTTCTTTAAAATATAAATGTAGTCTTCTTAGCATATTATCCTTCCTACCGGTTCCCCATATTTAACCTTTGTTTCAATATTTTCTTGACTATGTTTCATTATATCCTCGTCTATAATGGACTGGTTAGCCTTAATGAACACTATTATGGTGGATCCTCCATAGCTGAAATAGCCTTTTTCTTCACCCCGCATGGCAAGCTTTGATTGCGTATTTACAATCCTTCCTACAAGCAATGCTCCTACTTCCATCTGGATAATCCGTCCTAGATTTCTCGTATTGATAACCTGGTATTCTCTTTGGTTCTCTATATACACCTTATATTGCTTTGAGATAGAGCTTACGGTATGCAATTTACCCTTAATCCTTTTTTGTCCTACTATCTCACCATCTTCTATATAACAGTACCTGTGGTAATCGTCTACCGTTAACCTAAATACAAGACACAGTCCATTCTCATACTCCCTTGAAAGGTCTTGGTCACGTAAAATCTCATTCATCGAATAAGTAGAATTCTTTACACTAATTTGTAGACTTTTTGTAATATGATATACAGATAATTTAGAATCCGCAGGTGCAATCACCCGTTCTGGATCGCTACATATATCCCTTTTCCCTGTAAGTAAATACCTTGTAAAAAAATCATTGAAGGACTGATATTTCTTGGTTTCAAAATCGTTCATCTGAATATTGTATTTCTCAATAAAAGGTTTTATTTTAGATATACTTGCTTTGCTATTATTGTAGATTGCATTCAGTTTAGAAAAGCTTCTGTTTACAATCAGCTTCAGCAATATTCTTCCCCAGAACGTATGATACAAAAAATTAAGCAGCTTTTCTCCATATTGCACTTCTGTATAGTATGTTTGGTTTTGCCTATCATAGATTTTTATCATAATATCACCAAATATAACACCAGCATAAAAATCGCAAGCAAGGAAAACAGAATGTATGCAATTCCCTTGGGCTTTGGTACTTTTATACTAAGGACATTCATTATAGAAATTACAAACAAAGCGGCTGGAAAAACGATGAAAAACAAATCAGAAGGAAGTACATATTTCAATAAATAAACCATCGGCAGAATCAAAGCGGTATATGTTACAGGCAGCCCTAGATAATAACGCACTGGAGTACTGCCCTCTGTAGTTATATTGAAATAGGCCAATCTTGCTATTCCGCAAATTGCGAACAAAATGTAGAGAGGTATTAGATATGGCCCGGTAAAACCTATTCCAATAAAAATTACAATGGGAAATGAGATGAAGTTAAACACATCAGCCAGAGAATCCAGCTCGACTCCAAATTTCTTTTCCTCTTCAGTTCTTTTGCAGCTTCGCGCAATCCTTCCGTCAAACAAATCACAGATTCCAGCCAGCATCAGACCGCACATCGCATATTTTATGCTGTGTGTAAACGCAAAATACATTCCCAATACTGAAACTATGACCCCTATGTAGGTGACTAATACCGACTTATTCCATTTACCTATTACCATCTATTCCTCCTTCATTATCTTAACCTCACCAGTTGTTCCATCGATCTTTATGCTACAGCCGTCCTTGATTTTATTCATTACATCGTGAACACTAACGATACATGGAATACCATACTCCCTTGAAACAATTGCCGAGTGGCAAAGTATTCCGCCATATTCCGTAACAATTCCAGACAGCATAGCGAATTTACAGGTCCAACCTGTATCGGTGAATCGGGTTACTAAAATATCCCCCTGCTGCAGCCTGTCAATTTGCCCTAGGTTTTCAATCACCCTTGCTGTTGCAGTTACCACTCCGTTATTGCAGCCTAAGCCATATATACCGTCTTTTGTTTGTGCTTCTTTTGTCTTCAAATCAAATATAGAACCAATTTCATTATCACTCATATAGTTTCTGAAAGAATTAAAATAGCTTTTACTTTTAGCTATAATCTCCTGTAGCTCTTCTGTAGTCAGCTTTCCATCAATATAATCCCATAATTGTCCGACTTTCAGCATCCAGATATCTTCTACCCTTTCCAACACACCGTTTTTCACATAATAATCTGCCAATCTCAAGGTGTAGATTCTGATTATATAGTAAAACCTGGTTGATACGTCTCTAAATTCCTCTCTCCACCATAGCATTCTTCTCATATTTGTTACTTTGGTTTCAAGCTTTCTAAACTTTCTTGCGCTTAGCTGGTTTTGGATAGTTCTGAGCTGTCTCTCGTACTCATCTCTCTGACGCTTCTTATCATCGTCAGGACTACAGGAATCGTCTAGCAGTACACTATCTCTGAACATCTTTATGACTGTCAATGTATCCTCATAATAACAAGGGTATGTGACGTCCAGCTCCTTCGCCGAATGATACCCATAAGTCTCAATGAATTTACTCACTTCATCCAAGTAATAACTACCGTTCCCCAACTCTTCTCGTATCTGTTCCAACGGGGTATTCCTCCAATAGGAAAAAGCCTTCTCGTCCTTGGAAATCCTTCTACTGGTTTCCCACATATCATAGAAGGGAAGTAAGTGGGATATCTGATCTATGCCACTTAACAACCCTATATATTCACTGTTGTTTATGTATTTTAACAATCCATCCTTATATAAGGACTGATGAATGGTGTTGATAAAAATCTGCCAAAAATAGGTAGTTTCACTTTGTAGATAGTCTACTTGAGTCAATTGATACCATTCCTGCTCAAATTGCTTTTCATCTGTAGAAACCCTGTAGCTTTTCCGATAATCCTCATACTTTTTTAGCAATTCAACCTTGTAGCGCTCTACATTTTGATTTCTTTCCTTTAGAATTCTTTTCTGGGCAATTACCATTTTTATAATACCCCAAAGAGAAGAAACAGTTATACCTGTGGTAGTTCCATCTCCCTCGTAGGTAATCTTGACTCCAAAGTCTGAATCAAACTCCCGTTCTTTGTAACCCGGAACTTTGCTCATGGCCAATTTTACAACCGACAGGTTCCAATAAGGTCTTCCATAGAACATTTCTCCTAATTTTCCATCACACTCTCGAGGCTTTAATATTTTTGACTCAATCAAAAATTTTCTCAAGGAGTACTCCCATACGTATTCATACAGGCTCCACATAAATGGAGTGCAAACCGATGCCGATACCCCACCATCCTTGAAATCAGCAGTTGTCCATATATCTTTTATTCCAGAATACTTTATCCTGGTAATGGCTCTAGCCTGTAAAATGTATAGTTCACCCTTGACAATGGCAAATTCTATATCGCAGGGGTATCCAAAAAAGATCTGTATATCCAGAAATGTCTTCATCATACTATTCAGCATTTCTTTATCTAGGAGCCCATTGCTCTGCTCGTAGTGATACCGTTCTTCATACCAATTATAAAAATACTGTTCCGGCTTCACCTTACC
>JAEZJW010000186.1 GCA_023415595.1 Bacillota bacterium | reverse complement strand
GTGGGATTTTCAGATTTAAAGCGGGATTCTCAATTATAATACGGGAAATTCAGCTTATAAAAAAGTGTATATTAATTCAATATGGGATTCTTGAAGTTCAAATGGGATTCTCAGTTTACACTTTACCTCTTTTATTAAATGAGGTTTACCCTTGGTACAGATTAGATTCAATTCATTTACCTTCATTTGCCATTTTGTTTACAATAATTGTTGACATGTTAAATAATGTGAGTTAATATAGGAAAAAAAGGAATTATATAGAAAATAAAGCATATCTTAATTAATTGGTACGAATGGGATAATAAAGGCTATACCTAATATTTTATTGTATTTTTAATGACATAGATATTATATATTATATTATTTTAAATGAAATATATTGAAAGGTTAATGAAATGATTTTATTAAGCATAATTATTCCTGTTTACAATACTAAATTATATCTAAATGATTGTATCGAACGTGTTTTAAGTCAAAATTATTCGAAATTTGAATGTATTTTAATTGATGATGGTTCAACCGATGGATCATCTTCAATATGTGATGAATATGAATTGAAAGATTCCAGGATTACAGTAAAGCACTTGCAGCATCAAGGGGTTAGTTATGCAAGAAATATTGGTTTGGATATGGCCAAAGGTAAATATATTATTTTTATTGACAGTGATGATGTAATAGAATTAAATATGTTTACCATTTTAATGAACCAAATAATTGAAAATGATTTGGATATTGTTGAATGTGGATATAATTATATATTTGAAGATGGGACAGTAGAAAAACATTTTTCTAATAACACGAATTTATTTACTGGAAAAGATGTATTACTTAATTTCGGTTGTGAGAATTCTGAGATTCACCATGTTTTATGGAATAAGGTATACAAAAAAGATCTATTTCAAAATATTAGATTTCCAATAGGAAGAGTACATGAAGATGCTTATGTAATATATAAACTATTTTATTATGCTAAGAATGTCAGATTAATTACGAGTTGTTTATATAATTATATCAAACGAGAAGGAAGCATAACAAATACTTATAATTTAAATCGTTTAGTATCCTTTATGGAGTTATCGGATGAGCAAATTGGTTTTTTTTTGAGGAATGAAGAACAACCCATTCTTAATCAAATATTAAAACTATATTATTATATGTTTTTTGTAAATTACAGTTTAAGCGTTAAATCAAATATTGATCACAAATACATTAAGCGGCTAATATTTCAAGCTTTTCGACATTACAAAAAGTATTTAACAATTAATGATATATCATTAAAAGAGAAGCTTACTAAATTAATAATATTATGTAAGATTAGCCTTCGCTTTAAATTTAATTAATTATATGGGAAAGAAAGTGATCTATATTTGTCTAGTTTATTAATAGCAAGAAAAAAAATTCGATTTTCTCTTTCATTATGATTCTAGCCTTGATTGAAACGAAAGGAATGAATATAAATGAGATGTTTTTCTCTGCCTTACAATAATGACATATTAATACTAAATAAATTAGAAACAGAGTTTCATGGGGTAAATGGTTGTAGTGAAATATACTTTGCTGTCTCAAATAATTGGATAGGTTCTGGACGTAGTATCACTCAGACTGATTTGTATGAGGAGGAAATCTTAACATTAACACATACGGCTAGAGATAAAGGTATTGAATGTAATATTTTATTAAATGCAGGTTGTTTAGACCATATGATGTCGAATGCAAGTTTTATTAAAAACATATTGATGTATTTATCATCTTTAGTAGAAAAAATGAGTGTTGATACTTTTACGGTATCTGATTATTTATTAGCGAAAGAAATAAAGATGGCTTTTCCGAAAATAAAAATAGAATGTTCCAGCATAGCTTATATTGACTCAGTTGCAAAAGCAAAGTATTGGATAGATATTGGTTGTGACATATTAGTAATTCCTCCAGTTCTAAATAAAAACCTTCGTTTTATTAAAGAGCTGAGAAATGAATATCCTAAGTTATTGTTAAAATTGGTTACAAATCAGAGGTGCTTGTTTGATTGTCCAATGTGGATAGGACATCATAATATTCGAGCACATGGGAATGAGGGTTTTATATATAATGAGTCATGCCATAAGGAATTTGCGGACAAGCCATGGAAATATTATTCATCATCATATATACCGCCGGAATATCTGAGTTTTTATGATAAATATATTGATATTTATAAATTGGTAGACCGTAGATTCTCTACGGATATGATATTGAATCAATTTAGTATATATTCGAATGAAGAAGAAAAATATAAAGATGAATTATATAAGAATCAATTGAGCATTACAGCAGAACAATTTGAAAAAATATTATATTGTAATAAAAACTGTGCTAATTGTAAATTCTGTGAAGATATTTATGAGGTTAAGCAACAATTTAATATTTCACCAGATTTAACAGAAGCGTAATGCAAAGGCCTAAATAAAGGATTTATAGGGAGAAACTTATATGAATGATTATATTGAATATGTTAAGATGGAATATTCTAAACACAAAACAATTTCTGAGCTTTTTGAAGAGCAGGTGAGAAAGACTCCTGATAAGTATGCCTTGGTATTTAACGAAAAAAAACTTACATATAATGAATTGAATGAAAAATCCAATATTCTAGCATGTGTTTTAAGAGCGAAAGGGATCAGCAAAAATGAAGTAGTGGGTATTATATCTGGAAAATCATTTGAACTGATTATTGGTATGCTTAGTATATTAAAAGCAGGAGGAGCGTTTTTGGTAGTTAATCCTGCATATCCTGAGAATAGGATAAGAACAATGTTGGATAATAGTAATGTAAAAATACTGATGCAATCAAAGCTACTCCCAAATTTTACATATGGTGGGGAGATAGTTGATTTGAATTGCGTGAGTTTTGAAAATGATCAAATCCATGATATAAAGACATTAAATAAACCAGAGGATCTGGCATATGTTATATATACTTCCGGTTCTACGGGAATTCCCAAAGGTGTAATGATTGAACATAGAAATATGGTAAATGTAGCATGTTTTTTACATAATGTAATCCAAACAGAAGGTGCAGATAAAGTATTGCAATTCTTTAATCCAGGATTTTCAGTATGCTATCAGGAAATATTCGTTAGTTTATTATTTGGTTTAGAACTGCATATTATTGATGAAGATACCAGAGATAATATTGGTACTTTATTAGAATATATAAATGGGATGCATATCAGTATTTTGTTTTTACCTACTTCTTATTTAAAAGTCATTTCAAATAATAAAAAAATACTAAATAGATTACCGGATACAATAAGGCATATTATAACTGCTGGAGAACAGCTTATTCTAAATGATGAATTTGTTAATTATTTGCTAAAAAGAAATATTAAATTACATAATAACTATGGGACATCTGAAACCAATATGGTTACCCTTTTTACGATGGACGAAAATTATAATTGCAATAAAATTTTTATACCGCCAATAGGTAAACCAATTGCGAATACTCATATTTATATTTTGGATGAAAATTTAAACAAACAACCCGAAGGTGAACTTGGAGAACTTTTTGTTTCAGGAGATAGTGTCGGAAGAGGATACATTAATAACACTAAATTAACATTAGAAAGATTTATAAAAAATCCCTTCATAGAAAACCGGATAATGTATAAGACAGGGGATATAGTTAAATATATGTCAGATGGCAATTTGGAATATCATGGAAGGACTGATTTTCAAATAAAAATACGGGGTTTTAGAGTTGAAGCAGGAGAGGTTGAATATCATTTACTCAAGTATGACGGAGTCAAAGAGGCTGCTGTAATCGCTAGAAAAGAGAAAACGGACAATCAAATCCTATATGCTTTTATCACTACTTACCGAAAAATAGAGATGGAAGATATTAAAAGATTTTTAAATCAAAAGATACCTGAATATATGGTTCCTACATTTATTATTCAAATAGACAAGTTACCTAAATTACCCACAGGAAAAATTGATAGGAAAACTTTATCTGAAAGCGAGTTATATAATGATAAGTTAGAAAGTTTTGATTGCATTAATAAGAATGATCTATCAGTTAGATTGAGAATAAAAACAATTATTATTAATATTATAACTCCAGATCATTTTTTCGGAGAGTTAATTGAAGACAGTCGTTTTATGGATTATGGAATAGACTCAATAACTTTTATCTTATTGGTTACAAAAGTGCAAGATGAGTTTTCGATTGAGTTTGATAATGAGTATTTGAATATAGCTAAGTTTGATGAGATAAATAGTTTTATAACTTATGTGGAAAATAAGGTTCAAATAAAATGTGGAGGGAATTTTAATGATATACCAACTCAACTATAATCCATTTTCTGATTTTTGGCAGAATTGTCAATTAAATAATGTTTTTTCGGTTCTGATATCAGTAGAACCCAGTTATCGACATGCAGCATATTTAAATGACTATAGTTATTATATTAGTGAGAATTCAATTGATAATTATTCTTCAGCCAGATTCTTAAACCTGGATTACATAGGTGGTATTAAGAAATATATTGAGGATATACTTATTTATAAAAAAGTACTGGATCAGGATAATAGATGGAGCAAAGTGATAAATATAGAAAAGTATTATTTTAATAATAATGAGAGATTTATAGAAGAAATACAAGAAAAAATTAAAAATGGACAGGTTATTTCAGTTGGTGTAAACTTATTTTATTGGATTAAGGGTAGTATATCTTATAATCAATATCATTATAATCATTATGCTTTGATAACAGGGTATGACGACGATAAACTACAATATAACACATTCGATGATGATTTATTCGGATACAAATCACATATGATACCCGAAGAGCAATTTCGAATTGCATTTTTAAACTCAGATTGTAAGGAGCCACCGGCATATCTTATTAGTGTATGTGAAGATATACAACCATATAAACTTTCTGTTTATGACGTAACCACTGGCGCCAGAAGAGTTATGGATAGTATTTCAAAATTAAATACTGATAATATATGGGGGATATGTGCAGCTCCTAATAAATTTGGAGAAGCGGTAGATAATTGTGTGATTAATGCAAATAGAATTGTTAATCGGCATCAAGGTAACAAATTATTATTTGAGTCACTTTATTCATTAGGAGTAGTTAAAAATACAGATATCATTGGCAAATATATTTGCACGGAGAACGAATTAATAGAAGGGTGGATAGAAGTAAAGAATTTAATAACTTTGTGTAAATTCTCAGAAAAGAATTGTCTTCCCCTTGAAAAATTGTATGAACTGAATAAGAGATTATTTGATAAAGAATTTAGTTTATGGTATAACGTTGTTGATGTATTATACAACTTATAGTTTCGCTTGGGGTAACCATTATCACTGATTAAAGTAAAAACAATACCCTCTGCTTATATACTTAAGAATGAGGTGCGTCCCACCCATTATTAAAAGATTTGGCGAAGAGGTGGAAAATAAAAAGTTCATAGGAATACATTAAAAACCGGAAATGCTAATAACTAAGTAAGCCATAGGAGTAAGTTACCTACTTTAAGAGGGAGGTTGATAAGGTATGATTCAATCATGTCTCATTAGCCTCTCTTTAGCTATTATATAAGGGGGTTGGAGGTATATAGTAACCGCATAATTATCCGTTAGATTTCTAGTAATATTTTTAGGAGAGAATGGCATTTAGAAATTACGTAATCGGTAAACCATGCGTACCGATGTGTAATCCGGTGAAAATGGACACTAGTCCGACTTTGTCTGGACAGCTATTCGGATTTCATTGTGATAGCCAATTCGGGATTAAGTGAGCAATGAAATATCTGGCGTTGGAGACCAGTTACGAAAAGTCAACTCTAATTCAACCCAAATTTATCTAGCTAGAAAGGACACACGTAAACAGTCAGTTGATAGCACTAAATTAAGGCTACATTATCTGTTAGCATCTATAAATGATGCGAATATGTCTGCCTTTACAATGACCTAAAGCTTTGTAGTGGCTTCGATATTCCACTATCTTTTATCATAACACATATAAAAGATAGCGTTGTTCTTTAAGATATTGTGATCAATACATTACGAAGTAATTTGAAACCTCGTTTAGACATTTTTGTGTGGCTGGCATTATGTTTCGAATTGATATTCAGATGGATGGATCTAAGCAAAAAGGCAAGCAGTTTATTCGGATTTGAGAAGTGGGTTATATCCCCAATCTTACCAAAGGTCATTTCTACATTAATATGTGTTACTTATATGGATAAACAATGTCGTAGGTACCATCAGACTTCTGAGTGAGAACACTTAATTCTATGGAGTTATATACTCCTGCATTCTGACATCAATTCCTTAAATTTAGCTATTTCAAGATAAAAGAAGTAGAAGAGCTGTATTCTATCTAACCTGTGGATCCTCTTTAATAGGCAATTGTGGTATTCAAAAGGGGGAAAGCACTTGTTCGGGGGTAAAGATTGCCCTTGCATTCACCATAGGTTAAATCAATTCGAATCTAACTATGGTTAAGTAACGGGGAGTTATTACTTGAGGAATTAATGTATTCTTAATAAGAAGATTAATTTGAATTCAGGAAGGAAAAACAATGACACGAGCAGTTATTTTCGATATGTTTGAAACTTTAATTACGCACTATCATAGTCCACTATATTTTGGAACTCAAATAGCGGAGGATGCAGGAATTCCAGATGACAAATTTCAAGAGCTTTGGAGGTCTACTGAACATGATCGCACTATTGGGAAGTTAGCACTGGAGGAAGTATTGGAAATGATTCTCAGAGAAAATCATTGTTATTCTGAAACACTTTTAAAGAAAATCACTGAAAAACGTATAGCAGCAAAGGAAGAGTGTTTTAAACAATTACATTCTGAAATCATTCCAATGCTTTCAAAATTGAAAAAGATGGGGTTTCTAATCGGATTAATAAGTAACTGTTTTTCTGAGGAGGCCGATGTAATTCGAAGAAGCGAACTAGTGCAATATTTTGATGCTATTTATCTTTCATATGAACAGGGAATTCAAAAGCCAGAAGAGGAGATTTTCCAAAGATGTATGTATGGCTTTTCAGTTAAGGCAGAGGATTGTATATTTGTTAGTGACGGAGGCAGTGAAGAGTTAGAAACTGCTAGAAGACTAGGGATGAAGGCAGTTCAAGCTGTTTGGTATTTACATGAAGGAACAACACGAGCTGCAAAGCGAAAACATGATTTTTTCCAAATAGAAAGTCCCCTTGGGGTACTGAGCTATTTGGATATGTAGGCTTTTAATATGATTTTTTACGGTGATAAAGGAAAGAACAAAGTTTACATATTTGAATCTTTTAGGAAATGGTCTATTTCGTTTCCTAAATTCTAAACAAAAAGATCAGGCTGTTTCAAAAATTACTTATTATCGTTTCTTACACTGAGCCAATTCTGTAAAGATCCATTTACTTGGTATTGATTCCATTTGAATGGAATAACAATCTACTCAATGTAATTTTTATATTTATTTCAATACCTTTATTAAGTGCACCCTTTTTTAATGTATTTATTTTGAAAATTTATCTTGACATGGCTTAGCAGTTTTACATTCCCATGTAGAAGTGATGTACTCTTATCCATTGGATACCTCCTTTGATATTTTAGTTCGGTTTGAGACCCACACTCATTATAACAAAGGAGTTTTTTATGAAAAAGCTAAAAGCTATTGGGATCCACAGCATAGCTGGTGGTCTTTTAAAGATATCCCTACTAGATAAAAAGCTGAACGATAAAAGTCCCCACTCGGCGTTCGGATTCTACCACGGATAAGATCTTTTGGGAAATCATACTGTAACCATGACTTTTAAAAATAGCACGTAAATAAGCACAGACCGCCGGCATCAATTGCATGATAAGAAGCACAGGGGTGGATTTACCGATTACAAAAAATCGAAGATAAATCGACTTTTATCGTATCCATAATGCCACTATAGCTGAATGATTGAGAAAAACATCATTATATGGAATTTCATTAACATAATAAGATTTTCACTATAAAGCGAGAAATTCAACATAAAAAGCATTTACTCAATATGGGTTGTCTGGAGTTCAAATGGGATTCTCATTATACACTTTACCTTTTTAAATATGGGATTAATTTTCGTCTTTATTATACAAATAATAACAATTAATAACAATTCTCATACGATAAATACAGTAAATTACATATATTTCGATTTTTCTATTGACTTTTACATAATAAGGTAATAAAATGTAAAAAATAATAAAAAATAACAAAAAATAGTATAAATCAGTGAATTTTATACATTTTTGCCTTTTGGGAGGTTTGTGATGCAAAAATATTATTTTTGCCGATTACGTCAGTTTGCGACCCGGGCATAGCGGTTTCGTCCAGTAGAAATTGTAATATGGTGGGTTCGCAGTTTATTTAGTGTTAGGAAGATTATATTATTTAATAACAATATTAATAAAAGAGGTGCCTTATGAAATCATCATCTGCATGTTTATTTGGTGATAGAGAGCACGGTGTAAAACGCGCTTTTTTTGAAATCACTAATCGATGTAACATGTCCTGTAAACACTGTATGAATAATTCGGGAGATAATTCTCAGCAGGATTTACCAAAAGAGAAAATTATAAAACTTTTTAAAGAACTTTATAATCACCAAATAATGCATTTATACATATCGGGGGGAGAACCGCTTCTTTATAATGATATTGATGAGGTTCTTCAATATGCACATACATTAGGAATAAAGATAATACTTGCTACCAATGGATTGGAGATTACGAAACACCTTACTACAATTAAGCGCTGTGTAGATACTGTTTCTGTGAGTCTTGACGGCATAGGAGAAACGCACGATATTTTTCGTGGGGTTCCAGGTTCATTTGACTATTTGATAAGTATGCTGGATATATTAAAAAATGAAGGTATTACCACTAAAATGAGTACCATTATATGGAGGAAAAATCTCAATCAGCTTACTGATATTATATCCATTGCGAAAGAGAAAGGAATATCGAAACTAAATTTTAATATTTTGGTTCATGAGGGACGTGCAAAAGCAAATCCAGATATACATATTCCAAGCGAAGAATACCCTCATTTATATGAAAAAGTAAGTGAATTAATTGAAAAGTATAGTGATCATTCCTTTGAAATAGATTTGAAACGAAGGCATCAGCTTAATACAAATAGCATTGCATGTCCGGGTGGAAATAGTATATTTCATATAAACTCAAAAGGTAGAGTTTCTCCTTGCTCTTGGATTTCCAAGTTAGACGATAATAATGAGTTTTCCTTAATGTGGGAAAATGGTAATTTGGGAAATTGTATAGAAGTTTGTGGCAATATTAATGCTATTTTAGACGAAAGGAAATCTTTATACGGATATAGTGGATGTCCAGCATTGGCTAATATTCACAATGGAAGCTACATTTCCGAGGACCCATTAAATGAATACTTGAAATTTGTTTAAATATAGAGGAGCATCCTACCTAGAAGGGGGTTAGGAAGATGAAAACAGTTGCTTTAGTCTCAGGTGTTGCTTCCGGTATAGGAAAATGCATAGCAGAGAATCTCAGAGATGCTGGTGTTGAGGTATTTGGTTTAGATAAAAACAATGTAAATCTTGATAAGATCAATTTTTATCAATGTGATATCAGCAATGAAAGTGAAGTGATTAATTGTATTCGTATAATTTCAAAACAAACAGAAAAAATCGATTATTTGGTGAATGCAGCCGGTATTTTTTGCTACGAGGATAGATATTTTATAGAAGAACTACCATTGCGTGAATGGGAAAAGGTGTTTGATGTTAATTTAAAAGGTACGTTTTTATTGTCCAAGTATATCATACCTTTCATAAGAAAGTCCGAAAACGGTAATATTATCAATTTTAGTTCTGAACAGGTTGTGTTACAGCAGGAAAAAAGTGCCCCGTATGCAATAACAAAGGCAGCAATTGAAATGTTTAGTAGAATTATGGCAATGGAATTGCTGAAGGATAAGATTCGTGTCAATACCATAGCCTTGGCTTCAGTTAGAACGAATTTTTTACAGACTTATATAAAAAATGACAAGAAAATAGATGAGATGATGCTAAAAGCGGAGAATAGAATGCCGCTTGGTTTAATTGAAGCGAATGATGTTTATGATTTAGTAAAGTATTTAGTTACCAGCAATAATAAAATGACCGGACAAACATTATTAATTGATAGTGGTACCGTATTAGATGTAAATAGAAATAAGAAATGAGGTGAATATAATGTTTAATGAAAAATTTATTGAATATAATTTAACCAATAATAGAAAAGTGTATTTCTCTCCATATATAAATAGGTTTTGGATGGATACAATACCAGACAAAGTAGTTTACAATTATATGGATACGACACTTACAAAAATACGGTTAGAAATAACATATTTGTGCAATGGAAACTGCTCTTATTGTATTGTTTATGGAAATAAAATAGAAAAAGCTGAAAGTATGAACGTAAAAGGGTCATGGGATTGGCTAAGATCGCAACCGTGGTTTAAAGAAATAAAGGAAATATTTATTATTGGGGGAGAGCCTCTTTTATGTTTTGATGATATTAATTTTATTATGGAAAACTTTGATGGCGAAATCAAGTTTTCGACGAATGGTACTTTACTAACTACTGAAATGGCAAAGAAACTTGCTCGACGCAATGTGTTTGTTTATATTTCATTAGACGGACCACAATTTCAAGATAATTTAATGAGGATTTATAAAGACGGAAGTTATATGTATAACGACATCATAAGAGGTGTTCATATCCTCATGAATGCAGGAGTTCAATATGGGTTTTTTATGGTCGCAACAAAAGCTAATGTAAGAATTATTACCGATGTTATTAATCATATTGATAAAACCTTTAATCCATTAAAAATTGGGTATAGTATGCCGCATTGGACAGATAATTGTTTTGATGAGGTTTCTGGGGAGGAATATGGTGATGCATTGTCAGAAATATATAAACATAGGAAAATGATTAACGCTGAAATTATGCAGATAAGTTGGAGAATCAAACCGTTATTAAATGGACAAATAAAGAAGTTTTCGTGTGCATTGCATACATCTCAAATAACAGTCTTATCTGACAAATCAATTGTGCGTTGTTCAAAAATAGACCACGACCCAGTTTATAAAAATATAACTAATGAGGAATTGAATAAAAACTGTCCGATGTCGTTAGCGGAAGAAGGCATCCAACCCTGTGCCTCATGTATAGCATTAGCTAGTTGTGGTGGAGGATGCCCCTTTGATGGTTTAAAGAGATTTGATAGATTACAAGATAAAAGGGAATGTAGTATTACACCTCGAATTGTTAATATGGCAGTAAAAGATATTATCTTTGGGCTAAATAAAATACAAAACCTCCCTAGTGGAATACTTGCCTTAGAGACTGTAAAGGAGCTTTTATATAAAGATGAGTGACTCAAAGCAAGAAAAAATACAACAAGCGCTGCTGGGGCGCTTAACAAAGGATATTCAGATTGTTATTATTACGCCTATACCCTCTGCAGTTAATAAATTAAATGCCCTATTACAATCCGCTGAGATTCATAAAGATGGTTTTTTTTACAACTCACTATTTCAAACAAAAAATGGTTTGACGGGCATGATAGTTGGTATACCACAAGGGATATGTTCCCAGGATGTCTTATATGCTTTTTCAGGTGTACAAGTTATTTTTTATGGTTACGCAGGCAGTCTATATGAAGATATTACAATAGGATCAATTTATGAAGTTGAAAATACTATAGATCCATTAGGGAACGTGTTACCACTTGATACTGTGGGAACATTTGATACCGTTACATGTGGTTATTCCCCCTGCTTATTAGGGGTTAACGCATCTCGTCATTGTGAGCAGGCACGTTTAGCCGGGTGTCATGTTGTGGATATGGAGATAGTTTATTGTGCACATGCAGCAAAAATAAATTTAAATCGTTTCACCGCTTTCTTAGTTGTTTCAGATATACCGGACTCCATTAATTTTTGGGAATTGAACGAAAACACTAAGGTACATTTTAAGCAAAAGAGTGAAGCTGCAATTGATTATATTGAATCCTATGTTAATTGCTTAAATTAAAGTAATACCTCTGTGGTTAAAAATCATTTGTCGAACATTAATTGTCGAGATAATACCAGCAACCTATCGTGAAGTTCTACGGAAATAATACAGTAAAAATCGATGTTGAAACAGATACAAACAGGAGTATCGCATTGAAATGTATGCATAAATCCGGCATGTCATTTTTAACAAAAAGACATTTTTGGGCTTATTTCTCGGAATTATTATATGAATCGCCGTATATTGGCAGAATTGAGGTTACTATGAGTAGTATTGCAATAAAAAATCTTGAAGTCACCAGTGTTTGCAACTATAAGTGTCCGATTTGCGTAAGACGTACTCGAAATGGTCATATGAATATGGATGATTTTTTTAAAATTGTTGATAAGAATTATCATTTGTTCAATGACAATGGAATCTGGTTGCATTTTTATGGGGAACCGCTTACAGACCCCAACTTCTTAACACGTGTAAGCTATATAAAATCCAAGGGCGCAAAAACAAGGATATCTACAAACGGGTCCTTGTTGGATGAAAAAAGAAGGCATGCACTAGCCACCTCGGGCTTAGATTATATCGTAGTATCTATATCTACTTTAGATCGTGAAACCTACAAAAGAACACGTGGAGTTGACAATTTGCCATTGGTATTAAAAAATCTATTGGAGTTTAAAAAATATATAGACTTTCTAAAAATTCCAATGCAGCTTCAAGCGGTTATGATTGATACAGACAATGGTTCGGAACGCAATGAATTTATTAAGTATTTTCACGATTATGGTATTCATGCGGCGTTCCACAATTTTACAAACAGAGCAAATAGCGTTGAGCTGGATTTGTCTGTCGTTGATAAGCACGACTATTCTGTGAAGCGTGGGGTGTGTAAAGGACTTGAAGAAAGAATTGGCATCTTAAGTAATTGTGATGTTGTTACATGCTATTGCGATTTTGAAGGTCAAAATTCATTGGGAAATCTTAGGGATTATGATTATTCCTTGACTGAATTGATGAAAAATGGGAGACTAGATGAACTAAAAAGCAACTTAGAAAATCAAGTCTATCAAGGTGCTTGTGCAGATTGTTCTGACTGGATTTATTATCAAGAAGATTCAATTGAAAGGTATGTAACGGTATATCCTGTACCATAAATCAACTTTATTTTGTTTTTTCAACGTATACAATTTTTGATAAAGGAGTGTGGGTTTTCTGTAGTTCACACCACAGATGAACCAAATAATTTTATGAAACATACATATTTACTACTACATCCATGTTCTATTGTATTTG
>JAEZJW010000061.1 GCA_023415595.1 Bacillota bacterium | reverse complement strand
TACCGTTGGAAAGACGAACTCTGGCAATCTTACGGAGTGCGGAGTTAGGCTTCTTAGGTGTAGCAGTTCTTACTGCTGTACAAACACCTCTCTTCTGCGGTGATGAAACATCCGTAGTTCTCTTATTGAGAGAGTTGAAACCTTTCTGCAGAGCAGGTGATGTGGACTTATACTCTACTGTCTTTCTGCCTTTTCTTACTAGCTGGTTAAATGTGGGCATTAATTTTTCACCTCCTGAAAATTTTCATTAAAATAGCCTATTTTCTGTGGTTTTAAACAGCGCACTTGGATACTATATAAGCATCAGCAAAATGTGCATAAAAAATACATAGCATGCAGAAATTTGCACGCTAGATGATTATACTTTTTCCCCGAGTAAATGTCAAGGACTATTTTATCCATTGATTTATAAAGTATAAGACCGGGTAACCATGAATTGGCAGGCGAACCTCACTTTGTCACCTCCGACTTATGGAACCCGGCCTCTTTGTCTTTGCTTGAAATATAATTAATTCATACTACTGATCAGGAAGGTCTCCTCTATGTCTCTAACCGGAATCGGACGGCCGAAATAATAACCCTGTATCTCATCACAGCCGATTTCTTTTAATTTCTCATACTGGTCCTTATGTTCCACACCCTCGGCTATCACCCTCAGCCCCCTGACCTTGGCTACGGTAATTATGGATTTCACCAGCTGGTAATCGAAGCTGTCCTCGTGGATTCTGCTGATCAGCTCCCTCGCAATTTTAATCCTGTCCATGGATAGCTTTCTCAGATAGGACAGTGTTGAGTACCCGGTACCAAAATCATCGATGGAGATATTAACCCCTAGACCTCTGATGCTGTCTAACATCTTTTCAATTGTTTTATTCTCATGAAGCTGGAGCGTCTCTGTTATCTCGATATCAATCCATTCCGGCTTCAGAGCCAGGCTGTCGATTTCCAGTTTCAGCTGTTTAATAAACTGATCCGTATCCAGCTGTTTAATAGAAACATTGACCCCCATCGTAAATTTGCGCTCACTTCTGCTATTCCACTGGGCCAGCTGGCTTAATGCCTGGTGAAGCACCCAGGAGCCTAATGGAACAATCAGTCCGGTCTCTTCTGCTACCGGGATAAATTCACCGGGAAGTATGTACTCCCCTGCCGGTGTATTCCACCGAAGTAATGCCTCAAATCCAAATACCTGCTTACTTGCTGTGTCAACCTGAGGTTGGAAATAAAGCATGAATTCCTGATCAAACACAGCTCGTTTCAGCATCAGTTCAATCGTATTCCTTCGGAACATGATTTCACTCAGCTTTGAATCAAATGCCTTGGTTGTATTAAAGCCCTGCATCTTAGCCTGAGTCATCGCCGCATCTGCATGCATGATCAGCTCCTGCTGGCTGTGCGCATCATATGGATATATGGAAACCCCGATATTAACGGTAACTCTGAGCCTGTTGTCCTCCACCTCATAAATGTCACTGCAGAGCCTGACTGCCTCCTGCGCAATGGCAAGCCCATGATTGTAGTTATTCAGGCCATGTACGGCCAGTGTAAAAATATCTCTTCCGTAGGATGCCAGAACCGTTGTCCCTTCTGTTCCCTTAAGCTCCTGCAATCTATCTCCCACTTTACGCAGCAGAAGATCACTGGTTCTATAACCGAACATTGTAGAAATCATCTTAAACTTATTAATGTCGATATAGAGGAGCAGAATGGTTTCATTTTCCTTACAGTTCTTTATGCTGCTTTCCAGGAACTCTGTAAAATACCTTCTGTTATACATTCCTGTTATTTCATCTCTATTGAGCATACGCTCCAGTTCTCTATTCTTCTGCTGAAGTTCTTCTGTCCTGTCATATACCATTTTTTCCAGTATATTGTTCTGAAGCTTTTCCTTCTTCAGTAACTCTTCTTTATATATATTGTTCTGAATGTAATACGAAAGAACATAATAGATCGATATCACTGTCATCAGTATGAGCAGCTGGTAAGGTAAAAACCCCTTAAAAATAACCAGGATCAGTGGTGCCGACAGAAGAATCGGTCCTTTTAACCCCTTTCTGATCTTATCGTTCAAGGTCTCAGGCTCTTCCCGTCCTTTCTTATGCTCAGTGTGGATTATGCCACCGAGTGCAATCAACAGGAAAGAACAATAGTATAGTGCATCCAGAATAGAATTCGGATCATATTTATCGAAGAAATACTCATAATAATAGATCAGATCAATGATTGCATACATAAATGCTCCTGCTGTGGTCAAACGCAGGAATACCGGCACATGCTCCTTGCGGATGGAGAAATACCAGATGGCAACCCATATAATAATAATGAAATCCATAATGATAGAGGCAGAAGATACCCAATCAGACCGGACATCGATGAATTTACGAAAATCCTCATCAAAAAAGATCGTCCAGAAAAGCGAAATGCAACAGAAGCATATTAAAATCGTATCCAGAAGCGTCTGAACCGAATTCCATTTACGAAACACTCCAATGCCGAAAATGGTAAAGGCAATCGAAAAGAAGAGGTTCGTCAGGGAATAGCTGTAATTCAGAAGCACTACTTTCATTGGATCCATGTGAAATAACAGCTCAGTAATAGCCCATACAAGATCGGACACAGCCCATACCAGAATGCCAAGGCTTAGAAATGCCCCGAAAAGACGTTTTGTTAAGGGCCCCTTCTGTAGGACAAAGCTTCGGAAAGTGATGATAAAAACCGTTGATGTAAATAATGGTGAAATGATATTCGCCAAAAATTCCATCCCTGTGACAACAGCAATAAGGTATAGCAAAAACAGTAATATTACCGCCGAATTCCGTAATAGCTTCATCAGCCCACCATCCTGTGAAATTCTCTTTTGTATAAATTTCTTACGTCGACATAATTATACCATTTTCGTAAGTGTTATCATAGTACTTTTCGTATCCATTTTTTAACACTCTGCTAATCCCTGCTTGATTCTAAAGAAACCATATAGTAAGATAGGATTTGGAAGAGCTTCCTTCCGGATCCAGGCTTTGCTCCGATGTCCGGAAGGTTCATGGTTAATATGATCAGGAACAGGAGGAGAGGCCATGAAGGATATGGCGCAGACAGAACGGCAGATATTTATCCTATTGCTGCTTTCTGAAAACAAACGGGGTTATACCATCAATGATATTCATGATTCCCTGGAGAAGTGGGATGTAATCGTAGATAAAAAGACCATTATGCGTGACATTGACAGTTTATCCGGTATCTGTTTTATATCGGAAGAAGAGAGAAACGGTAAGACCTATTATACGGCAGATAAGTTCCGCCTGCGGGATATCACCTTCACCTCACCGGAATTGATTTCTCTTGCCTTCCTGCTGGAGCTTTTGAAGCCCTATCAATATATGACCATGGGAAGGACCTCCAGGGAACTGATCCATAAGCTGCTGGATAATACGACCAACCTTAACCGGGAGTTTATCCGCCACTTTACAGGGTTGGTAACAGTCAATACCAATGATTATATCAGTGACGATGTCAATCCCGAGATCGAGGAACGTCTGCAGGAGGCAATTCGCAATAAGTATAAGGTACGGATCATCTATCATAGCTTTGGCAGTGATGAGGATACCATACGGATCAAACACCCCAATGAGCTGTCCATCAACGATGGTGCCCTAAGCGTTATAGGTTATTGTGAATTAAGAAGCGAATTAAGGGATTTCCGGGTTTCCCGAATCCGCGCTCTTACCTTATTGGAGGAGAGCTTTACCGTTCCCGAGGAATATTATCAGAATAAGAACCGCCATAAGTTTATCCACCTGTCAGGCTCTGTTACCGAACAGATCATCATCTCCTTTGACAAGCATACCGCTAAATATATTACGGAGTACGAGGCAGATCGTGCCGATGAGATTATCGCCACGGAGGAAGGGGTAACCTTCATCCGGAATACTGCCGTAACTGAGGAGCTGATCCGCTGGATTCTGCAGTTCGGCCAGGGCGCTAAGGTCCTTAATCCTGCACACCTGAAGGAAAAGGTAAAACAGGAGCTGATGAACAGCCTGAAACAATATGAATGATCCGATTGAAATATTTACAAAATATTGTTGACATTTTCCATCAAAGTGGATACACTATATTACAAGCAAAACCGTTGAGTAAGAATAGTAGGTATGGCGATTTATTACCAGAGAGCCGCAGCAGGTGGGAATGCGGCAATAATAGCTGTATTGAATGGACTTACGAGGGCAGGAAGAAAAGCAGCGCTGCTGCTGAGTAATGCCTGACGGAATCTCCATCCGTTAACAAGGGAGCATATATGTCAGTATATGGAGTGAGTGGATGCATTGCATCAAACCGGGTGGTACCGCAGAAGTTAGAATTCAAGCTTTTGTCCCAGTAAATTTACTGTGACAGAAGCTTTTTTTAATGCTCAAAATGTCAACTCGCATAAAATCAATAAAGAATTTGAAAGGAGAATTATGATGTCAAAGAAAATCCCGCACAGACTTTATCTGACCGAGGACCAGATGCCGAAGCAATGGTATAATCTCAGAGCAGATATGAAGGAGCAGCCCGCTCCGCTACTTAATCCGGGCACTTTAGAGCCGGT
>JAEZJW010000206.1 GCA_023415595.1 Bacillota bacterium | reverse complement strand
ATGGATACATTTAGCCTCACCAAACCTCTAGTCAGTAATAAGATACAGTTCAGCAATACAATAAGGCCTCTTTTAAAACCATAATATCTGAAAACCGAAGGGAAGCGGAGCACAGCTCTTCTGATTTGCTTATAGAAGTATTTTTTATCATTAATCGATGCGATTGCCTTCTTATAATTATCTGTCGTAAGGCTTCTGAGCTGTTCGAACATGATGCTGTAAAACAACACCGGAAACTTTTTCTGTAATACGGTGTTATGAAAGGAAGCCGTGATCTTCTCCTCCACCAGCTTACATAAAGAAAGCGAGGCTGATAACCTGGGCTCCCTCGCCGCCTGTGACATAATGGAATCCTTTCGGATCAAGTAATAATATAATACCTCGGAAATACAGGCGATTTTGGTTACATGCATCGCATAATTAAGTGAGAAGCCGAAATCCTCGGCAAAAATAACCTTGTTGTTCCAGAAGTATAACTGATTATTTCGTATGACATCTCCCTTAAACAGCCTGTTCCAGGCCTCCCAGCCGTTCGTATACTTTGCCAGCCGGTTAACGATATAATCAATTCGATTGCGATCGTTAATCTCATAGATTCCTTCCTTAAAATAACTGGTGGACAATAAGTTGTCATATTCGTCCACCCTGTAATAATTAAAGGTAACCAGATCTGCCGAGGTCTCAACTGCCTTCGATAATGCGACCTCGATCAGGGTACTTGCAACATAATCATCCCCATCCAGAAAATATACATAATCTCCGGTGAAAACCTTCAACGCGGCGTTTCTCGCATCGGAGAGACCACCGTTCGGTTTATGTATCACCCGGATTCTGTGATCTTGTTTCGCATATTCATCGCAGATAGCCGGGCACCCATCGGGGGAGCCATCATCCACCAATAGGATCTCCAGATTACGGTAGGTCTGTGCAAGGATGGATTCAATACATCGGCGGATATATTTTTCTACCTTATAAATCGGAATAATAACACTTACCTTCTCATTCATATAATATCTTCCCTCCCTCGGTCAGCTTAAGTTATGGAGCACTGATTTTACTCTTCAGCAGCTTCGACAGAGCATCAAACCTTTTCAGCAGGTCCGTTTTGTCATACATAGCTCCATCCATTCTTCTCAGCTTATTCAAAGCCTCCTCCAGCTCACCCATATTTTTAATCATGATAATATACTCCAGTCCCGAGATCCATTCATAGACTCCCTTAACCTTATGGTTATAATTCGGAAGTACGATGCAGGGAGTTCTTGTTATTGCACAGAACACCATTCCATGCAGACGGTCGGTTACGACAAATTCAGCTTTCGCTATTTTACTGATAAACTCCTCTACAACCTCTTCTCTGTCATAAACCTGAATGTCCGCAATTAATTGCGTATCATTCATCTGAATATCAGAAGTGTACTTCTGTACCACCCCTCTGATCAGCTGCTTATCCTGCTCGGACATTACACCCTCCAGATCATTTCGTAAGAGAAGAAGTGCACCCTTCCGTTCAAATTCAAATTTATCAGTATAGTCTGAAAACAATACGATATCCGGTATTAAGATCTCCCTGCAGTTAAAATACTGCTTCGCCAGTTCATAGGAAGCCTTTTCTCTAAGGCATAGGGTCAGGTTTTTCGTCCGTCTGATCGAGCTTTGGTCCTCCGTAAGCTCAGCCCTTGCGCTGTCGGAGGCATCATAGTGAATGGTCTGAGGGAATATCACCTTCTCATTTGTCGGAAATTTCTTCATAAGGTCTCTGCGGATATATTCAGCAAGCATATAGAAGTTTCCGATATTTCCTCCACCATGCATGCAGATCAGATCCCTTCTTCGGATCACAAACGGGAGAAGACGATTCACGGCAAAATACTGAGATGCTGTAATCTCAACAATCGCATAGTCCGGAAAGATTTTCTTCAGGTATTGAAGCTCTGATATTGCTATATGCTGATCTCCCAGGTTCCAAAAGTCCTCACAGCCAATTAAGAAAAGCCGCTTTTTTGAGCTTATCTTTGTTTTATTATATTGATAGGTCTCCGATATTTTCCGGCACTTGTTAATCAGATGAATAATATGGATCCCGATTTTCTCCGTTCTTTTGGAGGAAATTAAGATACATTGCAGCAAAAGAGCCATTCCCCAAGCAAATCCGTAGTATTTCATTAATAATCCGGGCTTTCTTATCACCCGTCTGATCTGACTATAAAGGAACTTTGTATCCTTCACAGAGGATAGCGTGGTTTTATAATTGTTGAAGTGAAGTTTGGCCAGCTCCTCATTGATTAAGCCAAAAAGCAAAAAGGAATATTTCTTATTGAGGCTGCTGTTTCTAAAGGAAGCTGTCATCCTCTGCTTCAGAAGCTTACATAATTCAACTGCTTCTGACAGCCTGGGCTCCTTCGGTGATCGCGCCCGATCCGAGCCTTTTCGTATCCGGTAATAATACAGTACTTCTGGCAGATAGGCGATCCGCCTCGCATAAAGGGCATAGGCTAATGTAAATCCCCGATCCTCCGAGAAATTTGCTTCATTACTCCAAAAGCGCAGATGCATCTTCCGGATAAGGGAAGCTTTAAATAATCTGTTTCCAAGCTCCAGACCCTCCCTGCTTCCCAACAGAGGCCTCATCAGAAGTTTTAAGCTGTCCGGTTCCTCAGTATCGGCAGTCTGAAATCTGACTGTGGACAATAGGTTATCGAACTCATCCACCTTTTTATAGTGAAACAGCACCAGATCGGCCGAGGTATCCTCCGCCTTCCCTAAAGCGGCTTCCACTAAGGTGTCAGCCACATAGTCATTCCCGTCAAGAAAATAAACATAATCCCCGCTGATTTCCTTCAATCCGGCATTCTTTGCCTCCGGGAGGCCACCCTTTTCCCTATGGATTACCTTAATTCTCGAATCCTTTTCCGCATAAGCATCACATAGCTTTGGACTGTTGTCCGTGGAGCATACATCCACCAGGAGGATCTCCAGATTACGATAGGTCTGCGCAAGTATGGACTCAACACAACGGCTGAGGTGATTCTCCGTATTATAGACTGAAATTATGATACTGACTGAATTATTCATAGGCTACTCCCACCCTTGAACTAAATTCCTGTATTTATGAATTTGCCATCTCTTTTTTCATGATTTTGTATATTATTTTTTTAATCACGTGTTGATGGATGTATTTATATTCATTGCTTCGAAGGAATAAGATTAATATAATTACATTCGGCACAATGATACAAATCATTAACTTTAGTACCAGATTCGGTACGGAAATGGTACTGATGGTACTGCTTATTGCATAGGTAATAGCACTGCAGGCAACCGCTATCACCCAGTAGAGGGCCTGTCTTTTAAAATATATCCCGGCTGATTTTTGGAAATATAGCTTAAATAATACCAATGGCTCATACCACATATTTGTTAACAGTCTCGAGATCGCCGTTGCAAGCAGGATTCCGAATAAGCCGAAGACCTTTCCTAATAGGACCGAAAGCACCAGATTGATAGTGGCTGTGATCAGAAAAACATATTTCGTCTGTCTGAACAGTCCGGTGGTATCCCGATAAATAGCTACCGTGGTGATGGAGCCCGGCATGAAGAAATTAACTACGATGATGATAACGGTCAGCATGCCAAAGACAAATTCCTTACCCACCCATAGGGTGATAAAATCATTAAACAAAACCAAAAAACAAACCGAACAAAATGTCATAATCCAAAAATCAATAAAATTCAACACACGGAATATTTCAAATTTTCTATCGTTATCCTCTGAGGCATTCAGACTTCCGACACTCGAGGTTACCGAGTTATAAAGAATATCAGTGAACCCATAGATGGCAACAATAATCGTCAGATAGTTAGAGTAGAAGCCCACAGCGGCTGTCCCGACCATCATGGATATGATAAAATTGTCCGTATTATTTAGCAGAACACCTCCTAATTTGTACAGGAACATTGATTTCACATTTTCAAAGATACTTTTCTTGGCTTCTCTGTCCAGCTCCCCTGAGCTTAGGATATAGGGATATAATTTTTTGGCCTTATTGGTCTGAAACCAGTTAACCAGAAAGGTTCTCAGGCTGAAAATAATTAAGTACAGCATGAAGTTTTTAAATACTGCCAAAACAATAATCTGCGCTATTGTTTGCAGGATGGAGCCGATCAGGGAATAGGATGTAATTAAATAATTCTTCTGATCCGCTGTAATTATCGTATATTTATAGGACATTAAATAAGAAATTACAATATTTGCTACGTATAGAAGATAATAAACCGGCAGGTATGGTATGGCCGTATTCAGATTTACCACAAACGGCAGCAGAGGAATCATACCTATTCCAATCGCCGCTACGATGATTGCCAGTCTGTGGTAGATCTTTTTATAATAGGTCAATAAAGCAACCACCGTATTCGTATCATTTTCTGCCAAAGGCTTATACATACTGTAAATAATGGCAGACCCGAAGCCCAGATCAGCCAGGGAAAGTACCATAAGAATATTATAAAACATTGCATTAATTCCCTGATATTCTATCCCTAGGGTTTGAATAAACACGGTTCTCCCGATCAGCTGCAAAACCATGGAAATAACCTGGCTTACGGAGCCCGCTAAAATATTCATTGCCACATATTGTTTTCTGGTTTTTCTCTCCAACACCTCAAGCTCCTTATCAAAACAGTTATTCTTAAAAGCTTTTTAATTTACGGCGAATACGATAAATCAGTCTTTTCCGAGCGGACAGCTCCTTATCGATTTCCATTCTGTAATACCATCTCAGGCTTTTAGGAACCTCATTCATGCTGTAATTTCTATGCATTTCATCCTGAATAAGCTGATAAAGGATATTACAAACAGGGTGGGTGAAATGTATCTCTGTCCGAAACTCCTTCATCATTCGGCCCAGCTCCTCCTCCCTGTAGTTGAAGCCATATTTACGGGGGTCATTTTTCCCTGCCAGCAAACACAAAATGGTAAGATGGCACTTTTCACAGTGACAGCAATTGGACCCCCCCTCAGATTCCCAGCATACTCTTAATTGCAGCGGGGTTCCTGTTTTTCTTACATATTCACTGATTCGGTTTACCTTATCCTGCCGGCTATACTCAAAACCATCATGAATTACCCGGCTTCCACCAAACCGGACGAAATTATCTATGGATGGATCGGAGGCACAGGTTGATCTGTCTTCTTCTGTGAAGGAGGAGGCAATGTAGACGGTTTTTATTTTATATTGATAGGCGAAGGGAGCTGCATGACCAATGACTCCGATTCCATGCTGAAACCCATACCACCAGTTATTGCCTGTCTTCTCGGTAACATACTCACTTAACGCGGCCTCATTTAAAAATCTGCGGAAGGAGGTTTTAATTGACACATAATCCAGTTCTTTGCTTTCAGCCAGGCTTCCTATATACTCATCAACAAGCTTCCAGCCTGCCTGATCCTCAAAGGGAATATCAGCTCCCCATAGAGTTACTAAGACCGGATTTTCATCAATATGGGATATCAGCGTATTAAAAGCATCTACCCCGCCACTAAAAAATGCAGCTGTTTGATTGGAAGCCACCTGTCCATTGTCCGTTATCCGGGCCGGAGATATTCTGCCCTTGAAGGATAATTCCGGATACATATGTATAAAGCCTTGCTTAAAATCGCTTATGCTCTCAAAGAAGTCCTTATCTATATCCTCCAGGACCACTTCAGCGTCAAATATCCATACGGCAGGTAAAAGGTTGCAGAGGAATGGGATGACTGCGACACTTTGGGGTACTTTGTCAATGCTTTTAGAATACTCGGCAAAGAACAGGTTCGTTGCTTTAAAATACTTCTTCCACTCTCCGGTAACTAAGTAGCAGCACTCCAGACGATTTTCCATTAACCTGATATCCTCAATCACTATTTTATTCATCATTTTTATCCTTTCCTGTTATAGTTCCAGATTGCTCCTTGCATCCTCGGTATCGGATCTGCTCTCACATTACCGAATTGATTTGTTTCTTAACAGGTTCTTACCTTTGCGTATGAAACGATATAGTATTCTTTTCTGAAAGGACTGTTCCTTATCCAGATCAGCCCTGTAAAACCATCTTAAGTCCGGAGCGATACACTGTATCGTGTAGTTTTTACGTATTAAATTCTGTATACTTTTATAGACTACAAAATACGTCGCATCGAGAAGGTGCAGCTTTATTCTGAAATCCTTCATCATACCGGCAAACTCCTCATCCCGGTAATGAAATCCATACTCCCGCGGGTCATTTTTGCCGGCTAATAGGCACAGGATCGTGCGATAGCATTTTTCACAGTGACAGCAATTAGAACCGCCCTTGGACTCCCAGCATACTCTGAGCTGTATTGGTTTGCCGGTTTTTTTCACATATACGCTGATACGGTCCGTTTTCTCCGGACGGCTATATTCATATCCGTCGTGTATCACCCGGCAACCGAAAAACCTAACGTAATTATCAATCGAGGGATCGGAAGCACAGTTTGAAATATCGTCGATCGTTAATGAAGAAGCAATGTATACTGTTTTGATTTTATATTGGTAGGCCAGGGGAGCAATATGTCCAATGATCCCTATTCCATGCTGGAACCCATGCCACCAGTCATCCTCAATCAGGCGAAAGGCGTATTCATTCAGTGCCACCTCATTCAGAAATCTTCGGAAGGAGGTTTTAACCGGTATGTACTCAAGGTGATTCTGAAGGGCAATGCTCTGTATATGATGATCCACCAGCTCCCAGCCCGCAAGGTCCTCAAAAGGAATATCGGCTCCCCATAGAGTTACCAGGATTGGCTTTTCTTCTATATGTGAAATCAGTGTATGATATGCATCGACTCCGCCGCTAAAAAATACCGCCGCACCGTCCAGATCCCCTCGATTGTTCTCAGTTACTCTTCGGGCTGTGATTTTACCTCTGAAGGACTCCATCGGATACATATTCACATAGCCGCGTTTAAAATCCTCTATACTTTCGTAAAAATCCCGATCAATATCCTCCAGCAGCACCTCAGCGTTAAAGATCCACACCAGAGGTAAAACATTACATAGGAACGGAATGACTGCTATGCTTTTAGGAATCCCTTCAAGCTCTCTCCCGTATTCAGCAAAAAAGGTATCGGTATCTCTAAAGTAGCTTTTCCATTCACCCTTCACAGTGTACCTGCATTCCAGGCGATGACCGATTACATTAATCTCCTCAAGGACTATGCTGTTCATATATCCTCCCCCCTTTTGTCAGACTCTCTCAGGTCTGCACCGGTTATTTACCTACACATATACACATTGACCGGTCAGGCAAAGTCTAATAGCAAATCACTTTACAGACTGTTGTTACCCCGTTAGGAGCGGTAGCTGATATAATGCTGGTCCCTGTCTTTAGCAAACGCACATATCCGCCATAAACGAGCGCAACCCCCGGGTCAGAGGAGCTCCAGGTCACTGTTCTGTCCTGAGCGCCGGATGGCAATAATGTAACATTAAGCTTTTTCACATCGCCGGCTCTTCCAATATACTCCTCCCTATCCAGGGTAATCGACTCTACCTCTGTGATCGGTCTGCCATCCAGTGCTGTCACTCTTACATAATCAACCATCACTTCCATCTCAGTAACCGACGAATCAGGAATTCCTCCTGCCGCCCCCACTGCCAGGTTTAATAAGAGATAAAAGGGCTCCTTCATTCCTTCATCCGTAATCTCATGGGTAAAATATAGTTTATCATCACAATAAAACTTAATCGTTTCCTCGCTTTTCTCGACAGCGTAGATATGAAACTCTGTAATATCAATCTCCTCTGATTTACCGGCGTACTGGCTTAAGGCTGTGGCACCCGGGTGAGCTTTGATAAATACACCGCCCTGCACCCTGGTAACCTTGCCAAAGGCCTCCATGATATCGATTTCTCTTGCCTCCAGCCAGGTATCCCCTCTGCCCCTTTGCCTGCTGTAATCCACCTCATAATCAGCTCCCAGCATCCAGAAGGCGGGAAAGGCACCGCTTTCATAGGGCAGCCTAATTCTTGCTTCTACTCTGGCATTACCAACCTCCAGCTTATTATTGGTATGGATACTGGCTGAGGTCCAGCTTCCCCTTCCATCCTTGATTGCTTTTAACACCAGATGTCCATCCCGGAGATACACATTTTCCGTACTGTCCGTATATTCCTGCAGCTCCGAGTTACGAACATATCCATATTCATAATCCCATTTATCCCTATCAAGAGTCGATGAATCAAAGTTTTCCTCCCAAAGGATATTTGACTGTTCCTTTACATTGACAGTTGCGGTTAGAATTATGATATGCTGTTCAGGAGCAGTAATCGTACAGGTCACCCTCGCTACTCCGTCACCAATCGCCATCACAAGCCCATTAAATACATTAACGCCTATTACTGCTTTATTCGATGAGGACCACTTATACTTTGATTTCGGGATCTTTCCGGCTATATTAATATCAAACTGCTCTCCCCGCATCAGATTTATTTGTGTTCTCTTCAGCCTCGGACCGGAAGGCTCAGCTCCTACGGTCACTTTACACGTAAGCTGTAGGTTTTCTCCGTTTATTCCGGTAATAAAGCAGTTGATCAGTGCTTCTCCTGCATTCACCGCATTTATTATACCGTTTTTACTGTTGACTGTTACGACAGTATTATCAGAGGTTGTCCAGTGGTAGGTCAATCCGGGTCTTTTACCCATAATATTAATGTCATAGGAGGTTGCTTTTTCCATTTGAACCGTATTCGCAGTCAGTGATATCGTAGGGTCATTCGTAAAGCCCTGCAGTATACCAAATACGAATAACGCAGTTATAAAAATAAAACAATAACGCGTCATAAGTCACCTCCTTCAGGCTGCTTTGGATCCTCATCGGTCTGAACGGAATTTAATACTTAGAGTCCCATCCCTCCTGGTCAGCAGAGCTCCTGTATTTTGATCGGTTGCATCCATGCGGTTGAACTCATCCATGGATAGAAATACAACAAACCACCCGAGAAACCCATTAATTACAGTTGATGTAAACATGATCATAAAAATAAAGGTCATTTGGATCAAAGAATATATGTTTTTCTTCGCCACATTAAAGTACGCATAGACTAATGTGATTAATCCGATGATCGAGGTTTCGATTAAGATCCGTATGATATCACAGTGTAATCGGTCGATATAGGCTCCCTGACTATCGAAGTAAAATTTGATGCTTCCCAACCCATAATTGGTTATGTCAGAGGTGATTACCTCCCTTAGCTGGTCAAATCTTCCCATCGTAAACTGACCAAAATCAACATGGAAGGTAAATTGGAACCAGGAAGCAAACTGATCTGTCAGCAGAGCATAAAGAACAAGCGGTGAGCTTATGAAAAACCATTTTATAATATTCCCCATATACTTATTTACCTTGAGTTTTCTCATACTCCAGCCGAACAGTAACACTGCCACCGCAAACACAACATGCAGACGTTTATAGGATAGAATGCCGAAAAACAATGCCAGTAAACACCGGACCTTCTTATTCTTCACATAGTAATAATAAAACAGCAGGGTATAGATATGAGCAGTTACCGATTCATACGGAGAGAAGGATTTCACAAAGGAGATCATCCTGATATGTTCCAGGTCCAGAATATCGATAAACTGATATAAAAATAATGCAATATGTCCGATCAGTAAGCAGTCAAAATAAAAATCCCGGTTCTTATTCTGATCGACGTTTATGATGACAAAAACCATCAGGTATGGCATCGTAAGATAAAACATATCCCACATCATTAACAGCTTCATGCCGTTCATTACGGAATATAGAAGGGTTATGACACCTAAGATTACGGGGACCGACATAATATGCAGCATATCATCAATATTGCGTATCGGGCCGGGATCTCCGATCAGTATGACAACACCGATCACAATCACAAGCAGCATAAAAATATACTTAAAATCATCGTTGATATTGTTCCTCATATCTCCGATGATCCACGCTATGACGAAAAGCATATATGAAATTCTGATCCACCTGTAATCGACTTTAATCATGCTATCCCCTGCTTCTTCTTTATCGCTTTTTCTATCCTGTTTATTATTTCATTATCTGTCTCAGGATCAACCTTTCTGGCAAAAAGCATATCCGAATGAATTAGAATATCATAGTCCTCTATTCTCCAGGTATATGGCTTCCCTCTGTTCCAGTCAATCAGCCTTAGATTGGTATTATCCTTCAGGCTTTTTGTCTGGAATAAACTATTCCTGAATTCGGAGTTGCTTAGTATGGTCTGCAGAAATAATTCATCCCCGCTTAAGCTATATCGAAAGACTTTCTTAATCCACTTCTCCTGCTGTAATACATGAAGGGCAAAATCATGGGTGATACTGAACCAGTTGGCACCCTTCTGAAAGTTCACTGTTTCCTTTCTCAGCCTGTTAATGTGAATCAGCTTTTGGACAAACAACAGGGCTTTATCCAGGGCAAACAATGCTAACAGAAAAATGTTCTTACGGTTTCTTCCATAGACATCCTGAAAGAAATAATAATATTTGATACGTTCTAAATACTGCGGGTCAATCATCTCAGCATCGAAGGCGACAAATTCACAGCCCTGGTTCTGTTCAAAAAAATGATGAATCTCGTCCTGTGGCTTAAGCACCAGATCGGCTCCTGACAGAAGATGATAATAATCATACTGCTGTCCGCCGGTTGCCGCTTTTAATAAATCCATCTCACATAATATCCCGCTGTAAGCCGCCCATTTCACATCACGCCGTTGTATAAAAAAAACCGAGGAATACAATATCCCCTCTTTCAGCAGATCAAGGTCGTTAAACTCTGCTTTTTTATCAATATGTACGTAGATGTCATTCTGAGGATCATCCAATGCTTTCATCAGCTGTTTTAAATACCCAAAATGGTTATGTGCCATGATCAGATATGCATGTTTTCTTATACCCATATACCCATATGACCTCCCTTCTGTGAAGGATTACCCTATGATTTTATGTCTGTGCCAAATACAACTGTATATGACGGTCGGTGATACTCTCCCAATTGAACTTTGACATATCGTAATCAGGATAATTCCCCGGGTCGTCACTCTTTTCTTCGTTAAGTATCCTCTGCAGCTGCTTCAGCAGACTGCTTACATCGCTTTTTTCAAATACATAACCGCAGTTCTGGATTATCTCCAGGTTTTCCGCAATATCGCTTATGATGCACTTTCTGCCATAGCTCATAGCCTCCAGTAAGCTGATCGGCATCCCCTCGATATCACTTGGCAGGATGTAAGCCCTGCAATTGCTGAAAAGCTCCTCCAGCTCCTTTCCTTCTACAAAGCCCGTCATTATGATTCTGCTGTCCTTATCCGCAACTGACTTGATTTGTCTGATATATTCGTCAGAATGGCTACTGCCCCCTGCAACAACCAGCCTGAGGTCAGTATCTAAGCGCTGATAAGCTTCCAGCAGATAATGGAGCCCTTTTTCCGGAACAATTCTGGCCAGAAACAGGAAATATTCATTTTTATCCAAGCCATATTTCTGTTTGATAACATCAGCTTCTTTGGCCTGAGGTACCATAACTCCATTCGGAATATAATGCGTATCACGGTGATAGGTATTGCCAAAATATGATTGGACATTTTTTGATAATACGATAATTTCATCCGCATATTTTGCGGCGATTTTTTCTCCTAACAACAGATATTTTGTTGCAAAGCCTCCCCATTTTGCTCTCTGCCAGTCCAGTCCATGTATCGTTGCTATTGTCCGGATCTTAAATAGGTGCGGGAGAACTAACATAACACAGGGACCTTCTGCATGATAATGAATGACATCATATCTACCGAACAGTGCCCTTAGGGTAGCAGCAAGGGAATATAGGAATGCATCCAGGCTTTTTCTGTTGATGGTCTGAATGGTTCTTATTCTGATTCCTTCATAATAGCTGTCACGGTACCCGGGAAGGTCTTTATTGGCGATATGCTTTCCTTTACGATTATAAACCTCAACTCTGTGACCTTTTTTTACAAGCCGCTTCGATAATTCTTCCACTACGACTTCAACTCCACCCTCTCTCGAAGGGATACGTTTATGACCGATCATTGCCACCTTCATGTTACCTCTCCTTCCCTTAAGCATTATTTAATAAGTAAAAAGTCTGCCTCTCAGCGCGGTTTTATTTTTTAAATAGATACCGAATATAATAATTCTTCTAAGCTTCAGCCTGGCTGCTAAGGTGTATAAGCTTAACTTTTTGTACCGCAGACGGGCCAACTTTACTTTTTTGTGTACGGATCGAAAGGGTTCCTGCTTTAACAGCTCGTAAAAATCCTTTCTCGTTTCTTTATTCTGACCGTAATACATATAAAGCTGTTCAAAAATATTATCGGTACTGTATGCGCTTAACGCTTCCCAAAATACTTCTTCTTTGTTTCTGTTCTTAATAAACTCTTCCAGATAACCGCGTATCTGCTTGGACAGCTCCGTGATCCTAGGTGTGAGCGTCTGGGTTTCCGAGAAATCATTCAGCCTGTAATAATAACCGGTTTCATTAAGAAACCGAACATCCCTTGCATATTCAAGAACATTCAGGTTGAAGAGCATATCCTCTGCCCTTTTAAGTCCTTTGATGAAGGTGAGGCCATTCTGCTTAATCAAATCGGTTCTATATAATTTGCACCAGGGAGTACAAAGGTTAATTCCCGGATACTGCTTCGAATAACGTAATATGACTAATTGCAGTTCCTTAAGCTCACTGCCAGAAAAAGTATGATTCGGTAAATCAATGGTACCCGGAATAATTTCCTCCTGCATGACCTTCGTATAATGAAATACCAAGACATCCGGTTTACCGCCCTCCAGGTGATTTATCAGACGGCTGCACAGGTTCGTTTCAATCCAATCATCCGAATCCAAAAACATCAGATACTCACCTGTGGCATCCTTCATCCCAATATTCCTGGCATTAGAAACTCCCTGATTCTCTATATGCAATACCTGAAAAGCCGGAAGTATTTCAGCATATTCATCGCATATTAATCCGGCATTGTTCTTAGAGCCATCATCCACAAGAATAACCTGCAGGTCATGGCTGGTCTGTTCGGCAACACTATCCAGACATTTTCTCAGATAAGTTTCTTCTGTATTATAAACCGGTATAATGATTGATATTTTTGGCATAATCTCTCCCCTGCACGAATTACTTAAGCTTTAAGCATTTTGAACATGCTGCCGGTACACTTCAGCTACCTTACTTCCATAGACTTCTAACGATATCATTTTCTCTCTTTTCTCTATACAATTCTTAGATAATCTCTTGATCTTCTCATTGTCCTGATATAGTGCCTGTATTTCCCCCGCCAGCTTATCTTCATTAATATCATCGATGATAATACCGGTCTCATCATGTTCCACCAGTTCAGGGATTCCTCCCATATTGGATACAATGATCGGAGTGCCAAGTGACTTTGATTCCAGCACAGCTAAGGGACTATTCTCGTACCAGATGGATGGATATACGGTGAACTTCGCTCTTCTGATTAGCGTATCTAAATCTTCACCTGTTTTGAAGCCGACAAATTCAACATTTGGTATCCCCTTACAGGCTTCCACCATCGGACCGGTACCGGCAATCTTAAACTTAATCTGTGACAGCCTCCTGCAGCAGTTCAGGAACATCTCAAGCCCCTTTTCTTCTGCCAGCCTGCCAAAATAAAGAACATAATCTTCTTTCTCTTCATAGCCTTCAATATTTTTTAATTCAACAAAATTGCGGATGGTTAAGCTTTTCCCCCGGTATAAATTTGTCTCGGCTAATTTGTTCTCTATGAAATTACTCGGACAAATGAACCGGTCCACCAGCTGATAGGTCTTTCTATGCTGATACAGGATCGCTTCCATCGAGCCGATCATGCTTTTTATTTTAGAGGAACCAATGCAGTTCTTTCTGGTGCAATTCCATTTGCTTCCGTACAAGCATAATTCGCAGGGTTTTTTATCATTATCGAACATCAGATGATTCGGGCAGATCATCTGGTAATCGTGGACTGTTTGGACGATCGGAATATGATGCTTATGTATCTCATCAATGATGGACGGTGTCAGTTGAAAATTGATATTATTCAGATGAACGATATCCGGTTTAAAATTCTCAATGACCCTCCTTATTTTGCGTTTTGCTTCAAAAGAATATATGATACGGAACGGGTAGATCAGCCTTTCTATACCGGTTGTATGGAAATCCATCGAAGAAGTGTATTCCCCCGCACTGTTTGCTACAATATTTTTTTCATGATACATACCGAAATATTCGACCTGATGTCCTGCCTGTTCCATGTATCTTCCTACTTTAAAGAAATAGGTCTCCGCCCCGCCATTGGGATACAAAAATTTATTTACCATTAAAATTCTCATAAGTATTCCTTTCTCATCCAGGTATCATTATGTAATTGCTTATGTGATAATAATCTATCTCAAACGTCTGGTTACATATTTCTGTTTTTTATAATAATCAAAGTTCTTCAGCATATGTCCATACTCAGAACCCTTCACCTTATTCAATATAATTCCCAACAGATTGCCCCCGGCCCTCTGTAGGATTTCTTTTGATTCCCTGACGCTTCTGATATCAGTCCTGGCATATTCGGCCACCAGGATAACTCCATCCATTTTATTAACCAATACAGTAGGATCCACCGAGGTTGTTATGGAGGGCATATCCATGATGATATAATCATAGTCATTTCCCAGCTGTGCGATCAATTCCTCTGCCCTGCCGGAGCACAATAGACTGATCGGATTATTCACTCTGCCCCCACTGGGCATATAGTATAAATTCTTGTGATTGGTGTCATATACCGCTTTCTGATATAAGTCTGTTCCTGATAAGAATTCAGATAAACCAATGGTAATATTCTCATTTAATCTCTTGTACTTTGAAACTTTACGCAGATCCCCATCGATTAAGATGGTTCTCCACCCCGCATTTGCCAGTGAAATTGCCAGACTGATCGAAAGTGTTGTGGTGCCAACCCCCGGTTCACAGCCACTGAGCATTATGGTTTTAAAACCTTCCCTCTGGTTTTTCAGATGTATTTCTACAATAATACGATCTATTGCATCATTGATAAATTGGTTTGTATGACGATAAAATTCGGCCAGTATTTTCATACTATTTTTCTCCCTTCATTTTCTTGTCAAACACTGGAATAATACCGATAACATCAATATCCCCATCCAGTTTCATATCCGCCAAATTATAGATTTTCTTAGTAAACATCTCACGCAAGGTAATCCAAATGCATAGGATAACGATTCCGGCTAAGGCTGCTATGACTCTTAATTTTAACTGTTCCACTCGCTTATTATAGGAAATTTCCGCTAAAGTGGCTTCATCCAGTAAACGAAGCGAATCGTTCGTAATAATGTTGTTCACCTCTTTAACAAAAGCCTCTGAAACAGCATTAGCGACCCGGATTGCCAGCTTACCATCCGATGATGTGGCACGGATACCTAAGACCAACGATCTTGTATAGTCATTAACAGAAAGCATTTTTCTGATTTCTTTGGCATCAATATTGGGTATATTGAGGGAATCCGCCGCTTGCACACAAACCTTATAGCTGGTAATAATATCAGAATAGATCGAAAGAGTCGAATTGGCAGAGGCTGTTATGGAATATACCGTAGTTTCGGCAGTATACTCATCCTCTCTTGGAAATAAAGTAGTTATCAGAAAAGCGGTTAAATAACATCCTGCTCCTACAATAGCTACCAGCCACCATTTCTTTAGGATTGCCTTCAGGCACCTTCTCAAATCGATATTAATCTCCTTATTCATATACTCCCTCCTATACTTGACGATTTACTCCCCATATACCTTTTTATGAAGCTCTTTTAAATTTTCTTCAAAATCAATCTGAATTACGGCCATACGATCAATCGTTAAAAATTTATAAGACCCATCCATAGGGATACTCCATGGTTCTATCTCATAATTTTTATAAGCCGGTAATGATAGTAATAATGAAACTATTTTCTTTTCCGACAGGTTAGTAGTAACCTGTGGCAGTACATGATCCAGAAGTTTTTTTGTTTCAAACAGCTTTAAACCCTTAACTTTATTAAAGATTTTCTGCAAGACGTCCCGTTGACGCTCCGTTCTTTTGAAATCAGTTCCATTATAGCGGTTCCTAACAAATCCAAGTGTTTGTTTTCCATTAAATAAATAACTGCCTGATTTCGTTAGCAGGTCGGTACTCTCATCCACACCATAATGCCGATTTATTTCCTGTATGTAATAATTAATAATCGGAATATCTTTATCAGTTACCTCCAAATCAATCCCATCAATTGAATCAACAGTATCAATGAAGGCATAAAAGTCTATTGATACATATTTGTCTATCTCAATTTTAAAATTCTCTTTGATGGTTTCCATCAGCAGCTTAGGTCCACCATATGCATAAGCAGCATTAATACGGTTATTTTTATAACCCGGAATTTTAAGATAAATATCTCTCAGGAGGGAAGTCAGTATTATGGTTTTATTCTTTTCATTGATTGAAAGAATAATCATGGCATCAGAACGTCCTGAGCTACCCCCTTCCCGGGAGTCAACACCAATAAGCAGTATATTATAAACATCTTTACTGTTTAACGATGCATTGGTGCTTTCCATGGTATTTTCAAGAATAGCTTTATCCAGATTATCGATATCCTCTTTGGGAGAATTTATTATCTCCGGTGTTCCTTCCGGTATCAAATCCTCTGACTCCTGATCCGGGACGTTATCAAGCGTATTTTCAGTGATAGAGTTCCAAACTGCTGTATCAGTTATTGTGCTGTCATCAATCAGATTCATCTTATTAATATAGGTATGAAGGATGACGTATCCTGCGATGACTAACGTTAACAGAAGTCCAAGCAAGCTTATTAAACTGAATTTTAGTATTTTTACAAATTTAGCTTTTTTCATATAGATCCGGACCTCCTAACCTCAAATTATATCTATGATAAAACACCTTTTATCGCTACTGATAATATTTAAAATACATTATACAATACAATGTAAAAAATGGAAAGATAAAAATGATAATTGTTATCGATTTTCTTTTAACAAAAAAGGGCCTCAGATACTCTCGCATCCAAAGTCCTATTTTAAAAGCATTTTATGATCCCGGCTGTTATAAAGTTACGTTGTTCTGAATTGTAACTACTGTATGTACGGTTGATTTCGATATACCGAACTGCTTAGCGGTCTGCCTCACAGTCGCATTGTTATCGATGATATAATTAGCGATCTCAACCGCCCGTTCCTCTATATAGCCTTTCATAGTGTCTGCGTTCCGCATCACAAGGACGGAACGCA
>JAEZJW010000037.1 GCA_023415595.1 Bacillota bacterium | reverse complement strand
GCCAAAATCCGCATCCAGAATGATTACCCTTTTCCCGAGCTTGCTTAGGGCTATGGCCAGGTTAACAGACACACTGGACTTTCCTACTCCGCCTTTTCCACTGGTTACTGTGATTACCCTGGCGATTCTTCTTGGGAGAATTTGTTGTTTTACCATTCTTCTAAGTTTTTCTGCCTGATCCATAGAAATCTCCATTCTGCCCAAGATTACTGCTTTGTGAATTCCAAGAATTCTGCTTTGTGATTCCAAGAATTCTGCTTTAAGAATTTCATGAATTCTGCTTTGTGAATTCTTTACACCACATATTTGGGCTTCAGTACATAACTTCTCTTTGTCTTTGTTTGTGCATATTAGCTCATAAACCTGGAAGAACAAGGTGTGAGTGCCATTGCACGAACATCGCAGTTCTTCCCAAGCGAATGATAATTCATTCGCTTTGAATACTCGGCTTTTCCGGAATTCATTGCCCCCTGAGCAATTGCTTTGCAATGCTCTGGGCATCAATTCTGGATATATCATCGGGTACATTCTGACCAAAGGTTGCATAGGATAAAGGTGCCTGTGTCAACATCCTGATATTGAACAGATTCCCGATACAGCTGGTTTCATCCAACTTCGTAAATATCAGATTATAGTTCACAATTTCTGCATATGCTTCCGTGATCTTAACAAGATCCCTATACTTGGTCGTAGCACTTAGGACAAGGTAGGTTTCCCTTTCGCTTTCCGGTATACAGTTGATCAGCAGCTCTATATCGTCCCTCTGTTCTTTATTTCTATGGGAGCGTCCTGCAGTATCCACAAATACAACATCAAACCCGGAAAACTCCTCTCTGGCCTGTCTCATCTCTTCCTCAGTGTAGATGACCTTTAAGGGAATCCCAAGTATATTGGCATAGGTACGAAGCTGTTCCACCGCTGCGATTCGATAAGTATCCGCTGTCAGGAAGGCTACCTTCGCTTTCTCGTCCACCTTGAATTTCGAGGCGATCTTGGCAATTGTAGTTGTCTTACCCACACCGGTAGGACCGATTACAAAAACAAATTTCGTTCCTTTTCCTGGCTGTTCTATGGTTTTCGGCTGTCCGAGCTTCAGAATGATTTTCTGGTAAACACTGGCCAGGATAACATCCATTGAGGAATCCTTTTTTAAGGTCCCTTCTATCTCAGTGATGATCTGGTTAGCATATTTTTCATCCACTTCATTGGAAATCAGCTGGTTATAAATCAATTGGATGCAGGCGAGATTCTTATTCGTTGCAGCTGATTTTTCCTCCTGTTGCTGTACAGCCTCCTTCTCGTTCATTTGCTTTTCCAAGAGGCTCTGCAGATTATTCAGCTTCACTTCAATAGCCGAGGGTTCCTTGGAATCCTCATAGAGATTCTTCATACCGGAGGATGTTTCCCTATCCTCATAGATAATGTCCGGCAGGATAGGTTTTTTCGGCTGTATCGGTGTGATCGGCTGGGAATTCTTCATTTTATCATTCTTATAGGTGATATTGTCGTCCACTGCAGCGGTAATCTCTACCAACGGCTTACGGAACAGCTTATAGATACCCTTAGGTGATATCGTTTTGATGTTCATGACAATAGCATCCTTACCCAGTTCTTCCTTGGCAAGCATGATTGCTTCTGTCTCCGTATTTGCTTGGAACTTCTTAATAATCATTTACACTGTCACCATCCCAACACTCTGTAATTCTACATTTGTATCAATCTCATTATAGGAAACAACAATCAAATCCTTGAAGTAATCCTGGGTCAGTCTCTTAAAGTACATACGAACAATCGGTGAGGTTATAATAATCGGGCTCTTTCCGAGATCCTCAAGCTTCTGTACCTCGGACTGAACCGAATCAATAATGTCCTTCGTAACAGAAGGATCCAGTGACAGGTATGCTCCCTGCTCTGTCTGCTTCACGGAGCCCATGATTTCCTGCTCCACCTTGGGATCCAGGGTGACTACGCTGGTCATCTCACCGGCAGGAAAATATTTTCTCGAGATGGCACGTTTCAGATTCTGCCTTGCATACTCTGTAAGTACATCCGTATCCCTGGTGGTAGGTGCATAATCAGCCAAGGTCTCAAAGATCGTAACCAGATCTCTGATTGAAATCCCTTCTCTGAGAAGATTCTGGAGCACCTTCTGGATCTCACCGATATTAAGCAGCTTTGGTACCAGTTCTGAGATAAGCGTCTGATTGGCTTCCTGTATATTGTTGACCAGATTCTGAACATCCTGTCTGGTAAGAAGTTCATAAATATGGCCTCTGATCACTTCTGTCAAATGGGTTGCAATAATGGACGGAGGGTCAACCACAGTATAACCAAGGGATTCGGCCCGTTCCCTCTGCCCTTCTGTAATCCAGATGGCCGGCAGATGGAAGGAAGGTTCGTAGGTAGGGATTCCGGTTATCTCCTCCTCCACATACCCGGGATTCATCGCCATATAGTGGTCGAAGAGGATTTCTCCGTCGCTGACCTGAATTCCTTTGATCTTTATGATATATTGATTGGGATTCAGCTGGATGTTATCCCTGAGTCTGATCATGGGAACCACACAGCCAAGCTCCAGTGCTATCTGTCTTCTGATTAATACGACACGGTCTAAGAGGTCACCGCCCTGGTTGGTATCAGCCAGAGGGATGATACCATATCCAAATTCCAGCTCAATCGGATCAACCTGTAATAAGGATACCACATTTTCCGGTTTTCTGATCTCGCTTGCCGCAGCTTCCTCGGAGGATACCTCCTCTTCGATTGCTGTAACCTCCAGCTTGGAGGCGATTGCTCTTCCTGAGAAGATAAAAATCAATCCATAAGCAGTAAAAATAATCGTATCAAGAGGTGTAACAATTCCCAGGAAGATCATGCTTCCGCCAACCATATAGAGTACCTTGGGAATGGAAAGCAGCTGCTTGACCAGTAAATCTCCGACATCCGCTTCCTTCGAGGCTTTGGTTACCAGAATACCGGTTGCCAGTGAAATCATCAGCGAGGGGATCTGGCTTACCAGACCATCACCTATGGTAAGTATTGCAAAGTGCTGGAAGGCTTCGCCCGCTGATTTTCCCATGAACATAGTACCCATGATGGTACCGCCTGCCAGATTGATTACAGTAATAATCAAACCTACGACTGCGTCTCCCTTAACGTATTTCGTAGCACCGTCCATAGCTCCGAAGAACGCTGCCTCTTCCTGAATCTTCTCTCTTCTGACCTTTGCCTCTGCATCGGTGATGGAGCCTGTATTTAAGTCGGCATCAATTGCCATCTGTTTACCGGGCATGGCATCCAGCGTAAATCTGGCGGAAACCTCTGCCACACGCTCAGAGCCCTTATTGATAACCATGAACTGTACCATGATCAATATGATAAATATGATTATTCCAATGACCAGATTACCGCCACCGACAAAACCGCCGAAGGTAGTAATAACATTACCCGGTTCTCCGGTCTGGAGAACCAGTTTCGTACTGGAGACATTCAATGAGATTCTGAACATCGTCGTAAACAGCAGGATCGTCGGGAAGGATGACATATTCAGCACTTCTCTGCTGAATAAGGCATTGAACAGCACGATCATAGCAACCGATATATTCAGCGCCAGCAGGATATCAAGGAGAAAAGAAGGCATTGGCACAATCAGGAAAACTAAAGCAGCAAGAATATACAAGCCAACTACAAAATCATTCTTCTTCACCCCTTAAGTCCTCCTTTTCTGTCTTAATCTATCTATTACTTATACAGGGGGACTTTGTCCTCCCTACTTAGGATTCTTCAGCCCATAAACATACGCTAAAACCTCCGCTGCCATCTGATAAAGCTCCGGAGGAATTTCTGCCCCAAGTTCAACATTATAGTAAAGCATTCTTGCCAAGGGTTTGTTTTCAACTATGACAATGTTATTTTCCTTGGCGATTTCCTTTATCTTTTGTGCCAGATAATCTGCTCCCTTTGCAATCAGGATCGGTGCCTCGGAAATGTTTTTATCGTATTGGAGGGCGGCTGCAAGATGGGTCGGGTTCGTTATGACAACATCTGCTTTTGGAAGCTGCTGCATCATACGTCTCTGAGAGACCTCCCTCATCTTAGCCCTGATCTGGCTCTTGATCTTAGGATCACCTTCCGATTGCTTGTATTCGTCCTTTACCTCCTGTTTAGACATTCTCATATCTTTTTTAAACTTCAGCTTCTGATATAAGAGGTCAGCGAAGCCAATCAGCAGGAAAAACATACAGATTCTTATTCCCAGGTTGATGACGATATCACCAATCAGTATAACTGCCTGGATCAGGCTGATATCATACAAATTCAGTAGTGTTCCCCACTCATCCTTTAATGTGTCATAAGCAATATAGGCTATGATCGAAATCTTTATAATCTCAACCAATAAATCAACCAGCTTATCCTTACTAAAAATCCTTTTAAAACCGGAGATAGGGTTTATTTTACTAAATTTTGGATGCATCGGTTTTGTGGATATCTTCCATTTGACCTGAAATAGTACAACCACAAAGGATACCATCATACCCGCTATAAAAACAGGAAGACAGGTCATCAGGATCGTAACAACCGTATCGCTAAAGATAGAATGGGCAATCGCCGGTGTTAATTCTTCACCTGCAACCTCACCGATGCTGGAATAAGTCTTTTGAAACGTTTTCAGAAAATGATCAGCGAAGTAACCGGTAAAACCTTTAATAACCAGAAAAAGAGCGGTAAGTCCGGTTGCTGTAATCAGTTCCTTACTTTTGGCTACCTGGCCTTCTTTTCTTGCATCACTAAGCTTTTTTGAGGTTGCATCTTCTGTTTTTTCGGCAGCTTCTGCAAAATATTGCAGCCGATAGGAAAGAAGATAGGTTACATTCCTTAGGTCATCCATTCTACTGCTCCCTTAAGCATTTTCATCATCTCATTAAAAATCGCATCAGCAACTGATGGTATCAGTCCGACTATCATGAGCAGGATTGCCAAGCCTATAAAGACCTTCAGCTGCATTCCGATTACAAACATATTCATCTCGGGAGCGACCTTAGCCAATATAGCCAAGATGGTGTTCACCAGAAGAATGGCTGCAAAAACCGGAAGGATGATACGGAAGGCAATGATAAAATAATCTATCATAAAATCCAGCATCAATTCATACATATTCGGCCGGAGTATGGCTTCCCCAATTCCGATTACCTGAAAGGAATCCACCAGGGCTCTAAGAAAGAAATGATGCAGATCTGTTATGATCATCATCAGCATGATCAGAAATCCATAAAAATTAGCGGTTATCGTAGTACTTATATTAGTCGTCGGATCCATGGTATTTACCATTGAGAATCCGATCTCCATATCTATGAGCTGGCCTGAAAGAGCCAGAATATGGTAAGATATATTTGCAAAAAGCCCCATCAGGGCTCCGGCAATCGCTTCCGTCATTACCAGAATGAAAAAGCCGATTACCCCTGCATATTCCGGCATCGTCTGTGGTACCGAATAAAACAGCAGTATTGCGATAAAAATCGAGAAACCTGCCTTAATTCTAACCGGTATATCCCTTAGCGAGAATAGTGGGGCTGTCATGATAAAACCGGTAATCCTCACAAGTATTAATAAGAATAGTTCAAAATTCTGTAGGGTGAAGGTCATAAGGCATTAATGTAATAACTGAAGTTAGAAAACAATTCTATCGTATACTCCGCAATGGTAGTAATGACCCAGTTTCCAACCAGCATTAGCACTATAAATACGGCAACCAGCTTCGGAACAAATGTGAGGGTTTGCTCCTGGATAGAAGTGATTGTCTGCAAAACACTGACTACCAATCCGACGACCAGGGAGGTAATCAGCATGGGGGCAGCGGTTTTCAGAACCAAGAAGAGTGCTTGTCTTGCAATATCTATTACTACTACCTCATTCAATTACTTCATCTCCCGCTAATAAAATGTTTTCACCAGTTCCCCGACGATTAACCCCCATCCGTCAGCCATGATAAACAGCAATATTTTAAACGGCATGGAGATCATGGTAGGCGGCAGCATCATCATACCCATCGACATCAGGGTGGAGGCCACAACCATATCTATAACAATAAAAGGGATATAGATCAAAAACCCGATAATAAACGCCTTTCGCAATTCACTGATGATAAAGGACGGTATGATCACTGTTAAAGGAATCTCATCCGTGGATTGAACCGTTGAAATCTTGGCAATATCCATAAACAGCCTTAGATCCTTGATCTCTGTCTGTCCCAGCATGAAGGTCCTGATAGGTGCTGTCCCTGCCTCAAAAGCTTCCTCCTGAGTAATCTCCCCTTTCGACAGTGGCTGTATCGCATTGGTATTGATCTGTGTGAAGACCGGGGACATAATAAAGAAGGTCAGGAATAATGCCAGTCCGATCATAATTTGGTTCGGGGGCGTTGTCTGCGTTCCCAGGGCAGACCTTAAAAAGTGAAGAACAATGATGATCCTCGTGAATGAGGTCACCATAATTAAAATAGACGGGGCTAAAGTAATCACAGTCAGAACCAATAACATCTGAAGGGTTGCTGACAGGCTTTCTCCATCCTCATCTGTGTTTAATGTAAATTCCAAAGGCCCCAAGGCTCCGCGAACATTGTTTCCCGATGTGCCTGCATCCTCTGCGGTTGTCGTATCCTGTACATTTGCTGCCGATGCCCGCATCATAGGAGTAAAAGCCATAATACACAAGGTAAGCAAAAATGCAATGAACCACACCTTTTTTCTCATAGGTTTTCTGACAGATGTATTCATGGATACCTACCTCATTCTTTACTGTTTCTTATGCTATCTATGATCTGCCGGAAGCTCTTCTTCTCAGTCTGGACGCTCTCCTTTAAGAACAGGTCCGTTTCATTAAGTTCCGCAATGAAATTGATGCTATCCTTTGCGACGGAGATCAAGAGATATTTCTTACCGGCCTTTACAATCTGCAGCATCTTACCGGGGGCAATCTTATAGGTATCAATCACTGTAAAATTACTGTTCTTTAATTGCCCCAGCTTCATCTTCCCGATGAATTTCGAGGTATAATACGCTGCAAACAAAATAACAGCCAATAGTAAACATAAGCCAAGCAGCTGCACAAGATTGCCCGTGGTAGAAAATTTCTCTGGTGCTGCCTCTGCTACCTTCTCGTTTACACCTTTTAAGATTTCTTCTTCTCTTGTACTCTGCAATAAAACAAAAGCTTTCATTTACATTCTCCGTAATGAGCTGAGCTTACAAACCCGGCTCCTTTCATTTAGCCGACTGCTTTCTTAACTGCTTCCAGAACTCTGTCTGCCTGGAAGGGCTTCACGATAAAATCCTTAGCTCCAGACTGAATGGACTCAATAACCATGGCCTGCTGTCCCATAGCAGAGCACATAATGACATTTGCACCGGGGTCCATTGATTTGATCTTCTTAAGTGCCTGGATCCCATCCATCTCCGGCATCGTGATATCCATCATAACTAAGTCAGGCTTAGTCTCTGAATACTTATCAATCGCCTTCAAACCGTTCTCTGCTTCACCTGCGATGTTATAACCGTTCTTAATCAGAATATCCTTGATCATCATTCTCATAAATGCTGCATCATCACAGATCAAAATACTTTTCGCCATTTTAATTCTCCTATCTTGTATGTTTTTGAGTATATGATAAATGTAAATAGTCTTATTGTTTTTGTTTTGTTATTTCAGTCACCCGGATGCCAAAAGCTTCTTCCATAACGACAACCTCACCCTTGGCAACAAATTTACCGTTTACAAGTACGTCGATCGGCTCTCCTGCCAGGCGATTCAGTTCTATAATCGTTCCCGGAGCAAAATCAAGGATCTCTTTGATTGATTTACTGGTCCGTCCAAGTTCAACTGTTACCTCCAGCGGAACATCCATAAGTAAATCAATATTCTCCGGCTGTACTACTCCTGCCGGAATTGGTGTAAACGGAGCAAATTGTGCTGTCTGCACATTCACATCCTGCATCGGAGGCATCATATAAGGCATCGCCGCCGGCATACCCTGATTCATCATATAGGGAGGATAGCCCATCGGCTGCTGCATCACAGGTACGGGACTCGGCTGCGGATTCCCTATCGGTGCCCTTGCCGATTGAGGTGCCGGTTGTGGAGCTCTCTCCTGCACCGGCGGTGAAGTCGGTACATCCGTCTCCATAGCAGATGCCTGTATAAATTGCTGGTACAGATCTCTTGCAAAATCGAACGGATACAACTGCATCAGAACACTGTCCACCAGATTACCGATCTCCATATGGAACGATACCCGTACGAAGGAGGTTTTTAGGAATTCAGCGATATCTTCCGCGCTTATGTTCTCGTAGAGTTCCACGACGGTAGCGGTCGGAGGGCTGATATTTACTCTCTTTTCCAACATGGAGGAGATTGAAGTAGCTGCAGAACCCATCATCTGGTTCATCGCTTCGCTGATCGCGCTTAAATGCAGCTCCGACAGCTCGCCATCCGTATTCGTTCCATCTCCGCCCATCATCAGGTCCGTGATGATCTTAACATCCTTTTCCCTCAAAATTAATATGTTATTGCCATCCAACCCGTCTGCATAATAGATCTGGATAAATACACAAGGCTTATCATAGCTGTTAACGATATCCTTCCAGGTGGCATATTCTACGACCGGAGTTGTGATGTTTACTCTTTGATTAACTAAGGAAAACAGTGTGGTAGCTGCTGTACCCATACTTATATTTGATATCTCACCGATTGCATCTTTCTCTGCATCCGTCAATTTCTGACTCACATCCACGCTGTCAGTATCTAAACCGTTCAGCAGAGCATTTATCTCTTCCTGAGATAACATCCCATCCATAGCCTGTTACTCCTCTCCTCTAATAATAGATGATATCTTTACCGCATAGGCACCTGAGGAAGCACCGGGGAGTGCGGTGAATTTATTAATATTACCGACATATACGGTCAGTTCATCGTCGACCTTTGAATTCAGCTTAATAATATCACCTCTCTGCATATTCATGAAGTCATTGACTGAGATTGTACTTTTGCCCAAAACGGCACGGAGAGGAACTCTCGCCTTGGCTATCGCAATCTCAATGATATCCTGATAGGATTTATCATCACTAAGCTGCATGGTGGAATACCAATACTTTGTGTTCAGCTTGTCGATTACCTTCTCCAGACATACATAGGGAAGGCAGATATTCATCATTCCCTCTATATTCCCGATCTTGATGTTCATCGTGACAATCGAGATCATCTCACTTGGGGATATGATCTGTGCAAACTGTGAATTCGTTTCAATCCTCATGAGTCTGGGGCTGAGCTGTATCACATTTGCCCAAGGCTCCTGTAAAAGGTTGGTACAGACCGTAAAGATACGCTCTATGATTGTTAATTCTATCTCAGAAAAATCCCTGATCTTCTCCAGTGGATAGCCTCCGCCTCCCAGCATTCGGTCTACGATTGCGTAGCCCAGATTATCTGCCAGCTCCAGAATAATGCTTCCTTCTAAAGGCGAGAAATCTATAATACCGAGCAGTACCGGATTGGATAAGGCATTCGTAAATTCAGAATAAGTTACAGCTTCTGAATTAATTACCTCCACCTGAACATTCTTTCTCAGATATGCCGGAAGATTCGTAGAAAGTAATCTGGCATAATGCTCAAAAATAATGTTCATAGTTCTTAGGTGTTCTTTAGAGAACTTGGAAGGTCTGGCGAAGTCGTAATTCTTGATCTGTTTCTCATTGGTCTGTTTAAACTCATCTGCGTCAAGCTCGCCGCTGCTGATCGCTGCAAGCAGGTTGTCTATCTCATTTTGGGATAAGACGTCGCCCATAATCACCCCCCTCCCATGATGCCGTAAAGCGGCAGCCTATGTATCTTCTTCACACTAACTAATCCCATAATAACATAAAATCCGTAGAAAATCACCATAATTCTTAGTCATATAACAAATTTCCAAAGGATACATTAATTATGAAATCAGACTTGAACAAATCCTGGATTCTTGATAGTACTCTTTCTTTGATCAGACTCTTGTTTTCATCTACATTATCGATGGTATAGACAGAGAATTCATCTGTAATGATTTCCTTGATTTCATTCTCTTTCGTAGCAACATATTGGTTCAATTCTGTATAATCCTCATGCTTTTTATTGATCGATAAGGATGCATAGACAATAGCGTAATGCTTCTTATCATCACTCGCTTTCAGCCGGATTGTAAGCTTTTCCGGGATTTCATAGGTTTCGATATCGGATACTGCAATCTCTTCCTTATCAGCATCAGGTGATTCGAGCTCCAGGTCTATGATCTGTGCCACCTTGCTGACCAGATTATTCGTTTTGTTGGAAGTCGGTACGATAACAAAGATAATGACTGCTGACAGGACGATATTGATCAGAGCCATGGCCATGATGATCACCGTTAATATATTTTTCTTCATTCAAGTTCTCTCCTCTTTCACATTTATCTGCTGCTCAGCTCATTGTATATCTTTATTTCAATTCTTCGGTTCTTTGCCCTGCCCTCCGAAGTATCATTGGTGGCAACCGGTTCATATTCCCCTCTTCCTGAATATTTCACCTTTGCCGGATCCAGCTTCTGATTATTGATCAGAAATTCTGCTGCATTCAATGCTCTGGCAGAGGAAAGCCAATTATTGTCCTTAAAGGCTTCACTGTACATCGGGACATTATCGGTATGTCCAATGATTTCGATGGTATAGCCGTCAAATTTACCAAGCAGATCCCCGAGCTTTGATAAAATCGGTTTTGCTTCCTCCAGGATATCTGCTTTCCCGGATTCAAAAAGAATGGACCCCTTCATGGACAGCTGAACAAACTGGAATTCGGGATCAATGCTAAGCTCTACATAATCCCCCAGATTGTATTGCTCTGTCAGATCTGAGATCTGATCATACATCGCACCGGAGAGCTTCTCCATCTCCTGCGCCAGCTTAAGCTTAGCTTCTTCAATCTCTTCTTTTTTCTGTTCATCAATTTTAATTTCTCCGCCACTGGAGGAGGGATCTTCTTCTGTGATTTCTTCACCGCTTTGCTCGGATTTCTCACCCATATTAGAGAAGAATTCATCCAGGTTATTCAGCTGGGTCATTCCGGAGGAAATCAGCATTCCTTCTCCGATAGCCGTTCCTCCGCCTTCAAAAATACCAATCGCATTGGCTAAGGAGATAGAAATCTTCTCGAATTTTTCATTATCAATGTTTGACATCGCAAACAGTAAAACGAAGAAGCATAGCAGAAGATTCATCAGATCCGCAAAGGTATTCAGCCAGGGGGCATTCCCTCCCGAGGACGCTTCCTTTTTCTTTCTAGCCAACCTTTTCACCGCCTTCTTCCTTCATGGCTTCCCTGCGTGTCGGTGACAGGAAGGATTTCAGTTTTTCCTCGATGACTCTGGGGTTCTCACCTGCCTGAATGGAGAGAAGACCTTCTACCATAAGTTCCTTAATCATGATTTCACCTGAACTATTAGCCTTTAATTTCGTTGAAATCGGAATACAGATCCAGTTAGCCAGCATCGCTCCATAGAAAGTTGTTACGAGTGCCACAGACATATTCGGTCCGATCGTACTAACGTCCGACAGCTGCTGGAGCATGTTGATCAGACCGATCAGGGTTCCGATCATACCCCAGGCAGGGCCCATGGCTCCGAGGGAATCCCAGAAGCCTGTGATACCGGAATGTCGGTCTTCGATACAGTTTAGCTCAGTCTCCAGGATATTTCGCACGAGTTCGGGATCCGTACCGTCTACGATCAGCAGAACACCTTTTTTCAGGAATTCATCATCAATGCTGTTCGCAGCCTCCTCCAGGGCGAGCAGACCTTCCTTTCTGGCAACATTGGAAAGACCGATAATAGACTTAATGGTTTCCTCCTCATTGGTGGGCTGCTGCTTTAAAATCAGGCTAAAGCTCTTCAAGTTATTGATATATCCCTTCACGCTTGGTGCCATCATCATCATACACATTAGAGCTCCGCCAAAGGTAATGAAAATTGACGGCGGATCATAGAAATTTAATAATACAGAAATGTCCTGCCCTACTGTAATACCGTAAACAACAATGACTAAACAACCCACCAAACCTATAATCGACGCTAAATCCAAGACAGTCACCTTCCATCCGTGAAATTTTATCTAAATCTCCTATAATTCTCTAGAAAATACTTCTTTTTTGTATAATATTACAAGATTTTTAATCTCTTGTCTACTTTCTTTTACGATTAATTTATTTCCATTTGTCAATGTAATGACGGTATCCGGTGACTCCTCGACCCGTTCTATCATCTCCGCATTGATCGTAAGTTTCTTCCCATTCAATCTGGTAACTTCTATCATAACCGTTCCCCCTTCTATTCGGGTAAGATACATCCTCCATAAGAAACTCGCTTCAGCCTAAGCGGAAGCTTTTTCGGAACATGGAGTCTGCCATGGCCGGAGCGCTTTATCGTATAGGTCATACTTTCCTATACGATAAAACAGGGTGGCAGTATAATGCTGCCACCCTATCAAATATACCTGTTTCAAAAGCGTCTGTGCAGCTGACGGATTTGAATATTTAATTATTCATACATCAGCCCTTGGTTATCTCTTTAAATTGATCAATTCTTCCAACAGGGTGTCAGATGTTGTTATGATTCTGGAGTTAGCCTGGAAACCTCTCTGTGTCGTGATCATATCCGTGAATTGCTGGGATAGGTCTACATTGGACATTTCCAAAACACCCGTAGTAAGACTGCCGCCTCCCTGCGTAGGATCTTGTCCGATACCGTCAAAGTCTCCAGAGTTCTGTGTTGCTGCAAACATGCTGTTACCCACTGCTTCCAAGCCTGCCGGATTGGAGAAGCTTGCGACCGCAATCTGTCCAAGCAGTCTGCTGTCGCCGTTATCATACTTACCGTAAATCTTACCGGAAGCATCAATGCTGACACCGGTCATATTACCGACCTGTTTACCGGCACCGATACCAGCCAGGTTACCCTTCGTAGCTTCTAAGGAAGAGGAACCGCTGGAGGAATACATGGTAAGGCTGGAGAAATCCACATCAATTGCCTGGAAGGGATTTGGAGTTGCATCAATGGTAAAGCTGATGCTTTTTGCAGGTGTAGTGCCGTCACCGACGCTGACAAAGGCACCTGTAGCTCCATTGAAGTTGATTAAGGTTGGTTCCGACGGAGTGATGGTTACTTCACCGGTATCCGGATCCACAGTTACCTGAGCTTCATCTTCACCAAAATTAAACCTGGTTATGGAGGAAGGCTCGTAGGTTACGTTGCCATCCTCGTCCACATTCTTGATTCTGAAGATGGATTCGCCGTCCTCATCCTTGATGTCTGAGACGACAACACTGTATACATTCGTTGCATCTTCGGTCTGCTTAATCTTTAAGTCAGCGGTGTAGCTATGACCCATATTATCATAGAAGGTGATATTTACCATCTTACCGGTAGGACTGGTCAGCTGGGTATCCTTACTGTCGATATTACCCGACAGGTACACTGCAGTAGTGGCTTCCGGCTCCGCATACAGATTGTCCGGAGACATAATATTTAAGGGAGATACCGCATCAGCTATCGTTTTCGTCGGATCGTTGGGATCCACCTGCCAACCCATGACGGAGGCTCCGGAAGCCGTACATAACGTACCGTAGGCATCCACATTAAAAGAACCAGCCTTAGTAAAGTAATTCGTACCACCGCTATTTACGATAAAGAAGCTATCTCCTTCAATCATAACATCGAAAGGATTATCGGTTCTCTGGGATGCTCCCGATGCAGTAATCTGAGCTGTAACAGATGCCACATTGGAACCAAGACCGATCTGCATCGCATTACGTCCGGTCGTTCCGGTTGCCGCATTGGGTCCGGATGCTTTCTGGGTTGTCTGATAAAATACATCGGAAAAGGTTACTGTACTCGATTTGAATCCGACGGTATTAACATTTGAAATATTATTTCCTATTACGTCCATCTTTGTCTGATGTACCTTTAAACCGGAAACACCAGAGAATAATGATCTCATCATAATGATTGACCTCCTATTTGTGCTTCGTAATCACCTGTATCCAATCTGTCAGTCATGGATACCTTAGCCTCCAAAAGGTCCGGCTGTTAAACGATTACTGCACCATCAATATTGGTAAACACTTTTTCTTCTCCATCGTTCACTGCTGTCACTACCGTATTGTTCTTGATGTTAACGATGAAGGCCATATTGTCTACCATAACCAGTGATTCTTGAATTCCTTTTTTACCCGCCAGCATTGCCCCGTTTTCAAGCCGTTTGAACTGATCGTCGGTAAGATCGATGTTTCTGCTCGCCATACGTTCATTCGCATGCTTGGAGAATTTCAGTTCTCCGGTCTCGGCAGCCTGTTTCTCACGTAATATTTCACTGAATGGGGTTCCTGGTGTCTGTTTCACTGCTGCAGCTGTACCTTTGTTGGCATTCAGCCGCTCTGTCATCTGTTCTATGGAGGGAAATTGGTTTATGGGAATACTCATACTGCTTTTTCCTCCTCTGCTTTATTCTCTTCTTCTGTGCCCGTCGTTGTTCCGGTATCGGTTGTTGTATCTGTCACCGTGGAATTTTTCACAGTTAACGTAATCTTATCCTTGACGGTTGTGTACAAAGGATCATTGAAGACTACCGTTAATTTATAAGTCCCATTTTTAAGATTTGCCAGAGCTTCCTTCTTAATGATAACTTTGCCATCCTTAATACTGACCATGGTGTTATCAAGAAGTGTTTCGCCTACCTTTACTGCTGCATCATCTGCTATGGTTTCTCCTTCTCCGACTCTGACAGCAAAGGTTTGATCCTTTGCATCTGCAAAGTCAAAGGTAAGATCTGCTTTCTGCCCAATTCCGGGAAGTCCCTGTTCCAGGATGTAGGTTCCGTCGATGACACTGTCCAGTTTATCAACCGGGTAAAGCTGACCACTGATCGACATCTGCGCTTTTCCGCCTGACATATTTACGAAGTCTACCCTGCCGCTGATGTACTTAGTACTTCCGGTTGAGGTCTCTGTCTTAACAATAACATCCTTACCTACTAAACCGAAGGCTTGGGAATTCGTAGATATGGTGCTGATATTCTGCATCTGTTCCAGCTGTGAGAAGGTCGCAAGCTGTGCTATGTATTCCGTATCCGTATTCGGATTTAAGGGATCCTGGTACTTCATCTGTGTTGTCAGAAGCTGCAGGAAAGCATCCTTGCCAAGTTCATTATTGGGACCTTTTTCTGCCGCGTTTTTCTTCGATTGATTAATTACGCCCTCTTTTACGGACTGTATCAAATCGCTCATCGTTTCCTCCTTTCTCATATATTCCTTATGCTTTATGCTGTCATGTCAATATTCGTGCCTCTTAACCCTGTAATGTCAGTGGTATTTCCTTCTTCCTTCGGTTGCTCGCCTAATTGAAGCGCTTCCTCCAGAGTGATTTTGTGTCCCTGACTCTTGTTCTGTCCTGCGTCCTGCCCTTCCTCACCTGAGCTCTTACTTTGTCCAAAGGAATAACCGGTAACCGTAACCTCAATTGCTTCGACCTTGATGCCCTGGGAATTCAGAGTGTCTTTTAAGGTTTGAAGCTGGCTTTCAATTGCTTCTCTGGCAAGCTCGTTCTGTACCTTGAACTGGGCTGTCATTGTACCATCCTTGGAAACTACAGTCAGATTAACCTTTCCCAAATGCTCCGGATTTAGAACCATCTCCATTGAGGTCTGTTCCGGTTTCATCACTACTCTTACCCGTTCCAGAATTTGACCTGCAATCTCCTTCAGTTCCGCAACCCTTGTGTCAATCATTGGTTCAGCATCCACTTCCTGTACAGTCTTAATCAGGTTATCAACGAATGTCTCGTACCTGCTTGCTGCTTCCCGGTCAAAGGTCTCGCTTCTACCTTGCTCCGATGCTGTCTGCTTACTCCCGGTTTCATTTCCGGTCTCCTTCAGGATCTCTGCTTCAGGTCCGTTGCCGGAATATGCTCTGGCTTCTTTCCCTTCCTTCTCCGTCGGAAGCTCCTCCCTGACTGTGTTGTGCAGTTCTTCCAGTACCTCCGGCTTCTTCACTTCATTGTCTGTCTGCAGAAATGCCTCCTGCCCTGCTCTTGCCTCCAGTTCCTTCAGCGCTGCCTTCAGCTGATCAGCTGTCAGATCAGGACCTGCATCCTTAAGAATTGACTCCACCTGTTTTAGCAGCTGATCGAATTCAGCTTTCAGATTGCCATCTGTCAGGAAATCCATAACATCTTTACTGCCGTTGTTAGTCATTACCAGCTTTTGTAAGCAGTTCGGATCTGTCAGGTCAGATAAGCCTAGTCCTTGATCCTTTAGCATCGCTGTAAGTTCCTCCGGTTTCAACTGAAGCAGTTCAGCCACTGCTTGCTGAATGGATTGCAGCAGGCTCAACAACTGCTCTTTCAGTTCATCATTACCGGAGTTCAGAGGACCGTCTTCTGACGATTTTTCCTGCATTTCCTCGCTTGCCTGTGAGACCATTTCTTTCTGTGATGCTGCATTCAACTTTTCTGTTTCTGTGGGACCTTTCTGAGACGTTTCTTCCATCTTGACTGCTTTGTCCTTATCCGAACCAGCTGATTCTTGGTCGATCTTGCTTCGTCCGTCTTCCTCGTAAGCCTTATTACTTTTCGTTGCTCCGGTATCCTTCAGATTATCCCTGGTCTGAACAGCCTTTGCCTTGGTCTGTTTGTCTGTGCTGTCCGATTTTTTGATATTTCTGTCCATGAACATCTCAAAGCCGCTGTTGTTTTGTTTCGCCTTAGAGGTTGATATACCAGCCGTGGTCCGGGACAAGTTCGCAGTCTGCGTCATAACGCTCTGCGTCATCATCGATTTGCCTTCCTCCTTTCTAATGAAATATCTATTACAGCGGGGAATATCCCCGAAGTAACCGGTGTTATTCTTCTGCCAGCTTCTCGGCATCCATGTCGAGCATTTTCTTTGTAATCTTGGCTGCTACGACGTTGTCCATCTCTGCCAGGATCGCAGCACTTTCCTTCGGCTTCATCGCCAGGAGCATCTGTGCTACCGATTCCACATCCGCCGTCATGGTCTCCATGATCTGGGCTGCTGCCTCCGGATCCATATTCTTATAGATATTGGCTTTCTCCAGTATCGCATCCGAATATTGCAGCTGTTCCACCACCTGCCGATAAATCAGTTCGGCATTGGCAGGATTGATCTCTTCATAATACTTCTTATACTCTTCGATACCGGGTGCTGCTTCCGCAAAAACTACGTTCTTATCAAATTCTTTCTGTCTTTCCTCAAATGCCTTCTGGTTTTCTTCAAACACCTTCAGACGGTCAATTTCTGCCTGAAGCTCCTCTATTGATTGTCCTTCCTCGGCATTTCCCTGATTCATGTCGGCAATTTGAAGCTCCAGTTCCTTTATCTTAGCCACTGCCTCCGGTAAGGAGTTATACGCAAAATCATTCTCCTCTGCCAGTTGTTCATCCGACACATCCGGTAATATCATATTAATCAAGGGCACATCCTTCAGAATCGGACGTAAGACGCCGGAGCCAAAACCGCCGACATCCAGTTTAATCAGTATTCCGAATACGGCAAACCATATGACGGCGATCAGCAGGGCTATGAGGATGGTCAGCACCTTATTTCCTTCTTTTTTCTCTTTTACCCCAGCCTTTTCCTTTGCCATTATCTGTCCTCCTCGCTCTGCTCAGGATTACTGTATTGAAAGCTATTCAGCTCATCTACTTCTTTTCTTTCTTCTGCATCAAATTCAAGCAGATAATTCTCCCAGGCCTTCTCCTTAAGTTTCTCCTGAGTCTTGCGCTCGACCATGGCATTGTTCAGCCTTATTCTGGCTACCTCAAGTCTCTGCTCAGCATTCTTTACTACGGTCATCTGCTGCTTGATTTTCTGCTCCATGACCTTGACTGCTTCTGCGGTATGGCGGATTCTTACCAGATCCAGCTTTGCCATTCTGAGCGACCGTTCCTCCTGTTCATAGGAGGACTTCTTATGTTTAAGCTCCTGTAGCTTTTCTTCCTCTTTCGTAAGTCGGAGCCTCGCACTGCCGTAGGCAATCTTCGCCTGATCCTCGAGCTTAAGCTTCACCTGAAGCAGGTTTTCCATCTGATAGCGAAATTTTTTCATGCTTAGTTAAAGATCTCCTTTAACATCTGTATCTCCTGATCAAAGCTATTTTTCTCGTATACCTCCTGTTGAAGGAAGGAATTCACCTGCTTGATTTTTGAGATTGCATAATCTATATCGGGGTTGGAGCCGTTCTTATAGGCTCCGATATTGATCAGGTCCTCTGCATCCTGATAGGTCGCGAGAACATTCTTTAACTTACCGGCAGCTACCTTATGTTCCTTAGTCACAATAGAACTCATGACACGGGAAATACTTTGAAGGATATCAATGGCGGGATAGTGGTTTTTGTGTCCCAGTTTTCTGGAGAGCATAATATGTCCGTCCAGAATACTTCTTGCCGTATCAGTGATTGGCTCATTGAAATCGTCACCATCCACCAGGACCGTGTATAAACCGGTTATGGAACCCTTATCTGATCTTCCGGCACGCTCTAGCAGCTTAGGCATCTCGGAATATACGCTCGGCGGATATCCTCTGGATACCGGAGGCTCTCCGGAAGCCAATCCGATTTCTCTTTGCGCCATGGAGAAACGGGTCAGGGAGTCCATCATCAGAAGAACATCCTTTCCCTGATCCCTGAAGTACTCCGCAATGGCGGTAGCCGTCTTTGCTGCCTTTTTACGGATCAGAGCGGGTTTATCGGAGGTCGCAATCACAACAACTGACCGCTTCATACCTTCTTCCCCTAAATCCCGTTCAATAAATTCCCTAACCTCCCTGCCGCGCTCTCCGATCAGAGCTATGACATTGATATCTGCCTTGGTATTACGGGCAAACATGCCAAGAAGGGTGCTCTTGCCTACTCCGCTTCCCGCAAAGATGCCAATTCTCTGGCCCTTGCCTACGGGCAGCATGGAAGCGACCGCTTTCACCCCAAGAGGTAATACTTCATCTATAATTTTTCTTGTCATCGGATCCGGTGGTGCCGCCTCCGATGGATAATAACGATTACTCTGAAACGAAGTTCCGTCCATGGGATATCCAAGACCATCGAGTGTCTTCCCCAATAGCTCTTCGCCAACCGGAACCTTAAAGGAATCTCCCGAATTTTCCACCAGACTGCCGATACCGACACCGGTCATATCATCATAGGGCATCAGTAATACCCGGTTCTCGCGAAATCCTACTACTTCTGCGATTTTTTTCGTCCTCTGGTTTTCACCGGTAATATAACATACATCATTTAAGTTTGAAGCCGGCCCTGTCGCCTCAATGGTCAGTCCGACCATCTTACTCACCCTGCCGATTTCTTTCACATAGCTTTTATCAAGTAACTGCCTGTACTTATCAAAATCGACCAACTCACCCAGCCCGCTTTCTAACAATCATCGTGAATACCTAATGTATGCGACTATTTTTTAGTCGTATACTGCGGAGAACGCTTGCGTTCTCCTAATGAATAAACCTGGTTTTTAGGTTTATTCTATTGGATAGCCCGTTTTTTGGGCTATACTATTGAATAAGGTTGTTTTTTACCTTATTCTCATGTATCGACTGTTTTTTAGTCGTATACTGCGGAGAACGCTTGCGTTCTCCTAA
>JAEZJW010000203.1 GCA_023415595.1 Bacillota bacterium | reverse complement strand
ATATCTCGATGATCTCGGAGGGCTTGACCCGGAGGGACATGTCCGTACTCATCATGAAATCTACCTGACACGGCCGGATATAGCAGACCCGGCTAAGATGAAGACGATTCTCAGGCATCCGGTAAGACCGGGAGTCTAACTTCCGCGTAAGTAAATGTGGGCAAAGTGAATAAACAAGTTTGTTCACTCATGTAAGCTTGCTTACAAAAAGAGGCTCACTCAAGTGAAAAATGCCGATAAATCGGCATCGTAGAAACATGCCGCTCATAGACATCGGAGGATTATCACTATGAAAACCATCCCTGCCAAAACCATACTCACCCACCTGTCCGATCATTCCTATTTCGGCAATGATTACAATATGAATCTGTATAAAGGGTGCTGCCATGGCTGTATCTATTGCGACAGCCGGAGCTCCTGTTATCAAATTGAGAATTTCGATGAGGTCAGGGCAAAAGAAAATGCCGTTTCCATTCTGGAGAAGGAGCTTCGGAGCAAGAGTAAAACCGGAGTTATCGGTACCGGCGCTATGAGCGATCCCTATAATCCCTATGAGGAGAAGTATCAGCTTACAAGGCAGGCTCTGGAGCTGATTGATACCTATCATTTCGGTATTACCATCGCTACCAAGAGTTCGCTGATCACCAGGGATATCGATCTTCTGAAGAGGATTCAGCAGCACTCCCCGGTACTCTGTAAGATTACAATAACCGCTTCCGAGGATTCCTTAAGCAGGAAGCTGGAACCGTCTGTTACTCCATCCTCCGATCGCTTTCGAGCCATCAGGGAACTATCCGAAGCAGGAATCCATGCCGGAATTCTGATGACACCGGTGCTCCCCTTTCTCACCGATACGGAGGACAATGTCCGGAATTTGGTCCGCCAGGCCCATGAAAACGGAGCAAGGTTTCTCTTCGCTCTCTTTGGAATGACCCTGCGGAGCGGTCAGCGGGAGTATTATTACCGTAAACTGAAGGAGAGCTTCCCTGGCAGTGATCCGGTACAACGATATATCAGCCGGTACGGTGATACCTATGAATGCCACAGTCCGGAGGCTAAGCATCTCAGCTCCATCTTTAGGTCAGAGTGTGAACGGTACGGAATCCTCTATCAGATGCAGGATATCATAGATAGCTATAAGAAGGGGTATGAATATGAGCAGTTCAGTTTATTCGGGAATTCATAACCTAGCCTTCCAAAGAAAGTCAGCTTCAAAAAGCAGAATAATTAATTGAACATCTATAAGCATTGAATTCCGATTAACGGGTTTCCTTATCAAAGAAAGGTTCCATGAAGAAGTTTGGGCACTATCCCTCACTTCCTATGGAACCTTTTCAATACTTAATTAATGTTTTGAAATGCCTGCTCGAGATCTGCGATAATATCCTCAACATTCTCTATACCGATGGACATACGGATCATTTCAGGGGAGATGCCACAATCTACCAGTTGCTGGTCACTCAGCTGCCTGTGTGTCGTACTGGCGGGATGGAGCACACCGGTCCTGGCATCTGCTACATGAACCACGATGGCTGCCAGCTTTAAGCTGTCCATCAATTTCATCGCTTCTTCTCTGCCGCCCTTTACACCGAAGGAAATGACTCCGCAGGAGCCCTTCGGAAGATATTTCTTAGCCAGGCTGTAATATTTATTAGTCTTAAGTCCCGGATAGTTCACCCAGGCAACCTGAGGATGCTTCTCAAGATATTCCGCAACCGTTTGAGCATTACTGCAATGGCGTTCCATTCTTAAATGAAGCGTTTCAAGACCGAGATTCAACAGGAAAGCATTATTCGGTGCCGGTGCAGAACCCAGATCCCTCATCAGCTGTACTCTGGCTTTTACGATAAAGGCTGCCTTTCCGCAATCCCTGGAGTAAACCATACCATGATAGGATTCATCCGGAGTTGACAGTCCGGGGAATTTACCATTGTCCCAGTTAAAATTACCGCTATCTACGATCGCACCGCCTAAGGCAACCGCATGGCCATCCATATATTTTGAGGTAGAATGCACCACGATATCCGCTCCGAATTCAAACGGTCTGCAGTTGATCGGAGTAGCGAAGGTATTATCAACAAACAGCGGAAGCTGATTACTGTGTGCAAGCTGTGCAAACTTTTCCAGGTCGGCAACGACCAGGGACGGGTTAGCGATCGTCTCTGCAAATACCAGCTTCGTATTCTCTCTGACTTCCTGCTGAAGTTCTTCTAAGGTAGCCTCCGGATTCACGAAGGTCACCTCAATCCCCATCCTCTTTAAGGTTACGGCAAACAGGTTCATCGTTCCGCCATAGATCGTACTGGCTGAGATCATATGATCCCCTGAGCTGCAGATATTCATGACCGCAATCAGGCTGGCTGCCTGGCCGGAAGAGGTGCACAGTGCACCGACTCCACCTTCCAGGGAAGCAATCTTCTTCTCCACATAATCTACAGTCGGATTCGCCAGTCTCGTATAGAAGAAGCCTTCTGCCTCCAGATCAAAAAGCTTCCCGACATGCTCACCGGAATCATATTTGTAGGTGGTACTCTGATAGATGGGAAGGACTCTTGCTTCTCCATTCTTCGGTTGATAACCCTCCTGGATACATTTTGTCTCGATATGATAATTGTTCATACTTTCTCCGCCTTTCTTAGCCTCCGGCTGATATTACAGGAGAACTCTTCATTCCCTGGTATATGCTCCGTAATTCAGCACAAATTTTCCATATTTAACTGAAATCATATAATGACAGATGTGCTTTTGTCAAGAACTCATTTATTTATCATGACAGACCGACAACCTTTTTCCCTTACCTCCTGTATGGTTTAATCTAAAGGGAGCTGTTCTGACGAACAGCTCCCTAGGTTTAATAAATACATTGTTGTATTTTCGGTTCTGAATCTTACTGGTCTTGTATCTTACTGGTTCTGTATCTAACTGCTTCTGTATCTTACTGGTTCTGTATCTAACTGCTTCTGTATCTTACTGCTTCTGGTCTTCTGTAACTTCGATTTTACGAATTTCTCTGGTTCTGATCTCCTTGCTGATATCACTGATAAAGGTATCCAGAGGCTTCTGGCCCTCATCTCCGAGGAAACGGCTTCTTACAGATACAACGCCCTCTTCCTCTTCCTTCTGGCCTACCACCAGCAGGTAAGGAATGCGGTCCAATCTTGCTTCCCTGATCTTGTAACCGATCTTCTCTGCTCTCTCATCCACTGTAACAAGAACATTATTCTTCTGAAGCTCTTCCTTCACCTTATTCGCATAGTCATGATACTTCTCAGAAATCGGAAGGATACGAACCTGCTCCGGACACAGCCAGGTCGGGAACATACCGGCATATTTCTCGATCAGCCAGGCAAGGGGTCTCTCATAGCAGCCCATACTGGTTCTATGGATAATGAAGGGACGCTTCTTCTCGCCGTTAGCATCGATGTAGAACATATCGAAACGCTCAGCTAGAACGAAATCCAGCTGGATCGTAATCATTGTATCTTCCTTACCATATACATTCTTCGCCTGGATATCGAGCTTCGGTCCGTAGAAAGCAGCCTCACCCTCAGCTTCGGAGAAATTCACACCAAGATGAGTGAGTATTTCTCTCATCTTGCCCTGCATTTTATCCCAATGCTCCTCATCTCCGAGGTACTTTGACTTATTGTTCGGATCCCATTTGGAGAGACGGTAGGTAACATCATTCTCAAGTCCGAGCGTCTTAAGGCAATACATAGCAAGCTCCAGACAGCCTGCGAATTCCACCTCGATCTGCTCCGGAGTAACGATTAAGTGACCCTCGGAGATCGTGAACTGTCTTACTCTGGTCAGTCCGTGCATCTCCCCGGAATCCTCGTTACGGAACAGGGTTGAGGTCTCGCCATAGCGGCAGGGCAGATCACGGTAGGATTTCTGGCTCTGCTTGTATACATAATACTGGAACGGGCAGGTCATCGGGCGGAGTGCGAATACTTCCGCATCCTCATCCTTCTCATCTCCCAGTACGAACATGCCTTCCTTATAGTGATTCCAATGGTCGGAAATAATATAGAGGTCCTTCTTCGCCATCAGAGGAGTCTTCGTCCTCATATAACCGCGGCGTTCCTCTTCATCCTCGATCCATCTCTGCAGGGTCTGTACGATCTTCGCACCCTTCGGCATCAGCAGGGGCAGTCCCTGACCGATTACATCCACAGTTGCAAAAAGCTCCATCTCACGACCCAGCTTGTTATGGTCACGTTTCTTAATATCCTCCAGATGAACCAGATACTCCTCCAGCTCCGCGGTCTTCGTATAAGCGGTACCGTATACTCTGGTCAGCATCTTATTCTTCTCTGACCCTCTCCAGTAAGCACCGGAGGAGGAAATCAGCTTAATTGCCTTAATATTCTTCGTACTCATTAGGTGAGGGCCGGCACACAGATCCACGAAATCCCCCTGCTGATAGAAGGAAAGCTCTGCATCCTCCGGCAGGTCTTCAATCAGCTCTACCTTATAGGGCTCGCCCTTCTCCTGCATCAGAGCGATGGCTTCCTTTCTCGGAAGAGTAAAGCGGGTCAGTTCATCACCCTCCTTGATGATCTTCTTCATTTCCTTCTCCAGTTCATCAAGAGCTGCGCGGTCAAAGGGAGCACAATCAAAATCATAATAAAAACCGGTATCAATCGAAGGACCGATTGCTAATTTTGCATTCGGATACAGTCTCTTTACCGCCTGGGCAAGGACATGGGAGGTAGTATGACGGTAGGCAGACTTACCTGCATCATCATTAAAGGTTAGAATATTCAAATCGCTGTCCTTCTCTACTACGGTCCTAAGATCCACCACCTTGCCGTTCAGTTCACCGGCACAGGCCATTCTCGCCAGACCTTCGCTGATATCCGCTGCTATCTCATATACTGTCATTGCATTACCGTACTCCTTCACGGAGCCGTCTTTTAACGTAATCTTCATGATAATTCTCCTTTCAAGATAAAGAAAGCCCGTCACTTCCGACTTGGCTTAGGTCAAATCGGAAGGGACGAGCGTATGATTTACGTCGCGGTTCCACCCTTCTTGGTGTTTATAGCACCCACTTCATTCGATGATAACGGAATCACCGGACCGGTTTAAGGTCACTCCGAGGTAGTTTTCATATGCTTCTGCGTGGCTGACAAATAGATATAACCACTGAATGAGATACTTCCACCAAATCATATCTCTCTCTGGATTCTTCTGCATATTACTCGTCTCATCAACGTTTTAATGATGACAATCCAGTTAATTTTCTGAATTGTTTTTGCTGATCCTAATTATATCATTCCGGTTTGTAATGTCAAGCTATATTTCATTCCATGGTATTATCCGGTATATTCTTTCACTCAGTCCGGGTTAACCTGTTTGCTCCTTGATAGGCTGATAACCAATTCCAGGGTTTACCTGTCAAAGGTTCTATCCTCCTGATATTATTTTGCGGACGGGAAGAAAGGCCTGAGGGTTGCAGCTACATTGCTGGCCGGCATGGTCTGCAGTAGGATCTTGCCGGGTCCGGTAATGACGGTATTGAAGATTCCTTCCCCACCGAATAACATGTTTTTCACACCGGGAACCGTCTGGATCTCCATCGTACAGCTCTCAGTCATAGCAGCCAGATATCCGGTATCCACAATCATCTTCTGTCCTGGCATCAGTTCGTATTCCATAGCATAGCCGTCTATCTCGATGAACGCAACTCCTCTACCGGACAGCTTCTGCATGATGAAGCCTTCTCCGCCGAATAAGCCGGCGCCCAGCTTCTTCTGGAAATGCAGGGACAGCTCCACACTTGCCTCGGAGGCAAGAAAAGCAGATTTCTGAACAATCATGTTATTACCGGGAGAAATACATAATGCCCTGATCGAGCCGGGAAAGCTCGAAGCAAAAGCAATCATGCCCTCACCGTTCACGGATGTATATCGGTTCTGGAAGAGGGAATCGCCGGAAAACATCCTGCCCAGAGCTTTTCCGATTCCTCCGTTCGTTGAGGTTTCCATCTTCATATTCGGACTCATCCAGCTCATAGAGCCCCGTTCTGTAATCATTGTTTCTCCCGGTGCCACATGACAAACAACAACCGGCAAAGGCTCCCCATGAATCTCATACCTCATAACTAACCCTCCTTTAATAAAATTATTACATACCGTTAATCTCTGTGACATTATACCATATCTGTAATTATTTTACACTAAATATTATCAGCCTATCTTTCTTATCTCCAACTCCTTAAGATCAATCCCCTTCATGTTTCCGACCAGAGAATAGGAGCAATTTTCAAGATCCATATAACGGGTGGCAAAACCCTTCAGATTCGTCAGGCTGACATTTTCAATTCCTTCGATCAGTTCCTCTAAAGTGGCAATTCTTCCTCGGTTCAACATGGACTTACCGTTGGAATTCATTCTGCTCTTCGCACTTTCGCTCCCCAAAATCAGCTCCGTCTTGATCTGTTCCTTCGTCATCTCCAATTCTTCCTTTGTAATACCCTTCTTTCTGATATCAGAGACAATTTGCCGGATCTTCTTAACGACCGTAGCTGTCTGTGAAGGATTCATCGCAGCATAGATATGGAGCAGTCCGGTATCACGGTAGGAGCTGCCGTAGGAATAGATGGAATAAGTAAGTCCGCTGTCCTCCCTGATCTTCTGGAACAGCCTAGAATTGACACTGCCACCCAGGATGGAGTTCAATACGGATAAGGTATACCGTTCCTCCGATTGATATGAGATACAGTCGAAAGCAATATTCAGATGCATCTGTTCAATATCCTTATCCCTCTTGCAGACTACTCTGTGATAATTCGGTTTTCCGGGTAAATCATTCTCCTTCCCGCTCTTTTCCTTTATCGTGCCAAAGGACTTCTCCAGCAGCTTCAATGTCTCCTCCTCGTCGAAATTACCTGCGACTGAGATGATGATATTCTCGCCCACATAATAGGTATCCATAAACTCCAGGATCTGTTCTCTGCTTACCTTCCGGACCACCTTTTTCGTACCCGAGATCATGAAACCCAGGGGATGGTCCTTCCATACCCTCTGCTGCAGCATTTCATGCACCAGGTCCTCCGGGGAATCATCATACATATCGATCTCTTCAATAATTACTCCCTTTTCCTTCTTCAGTGCCTTCTCCTCAATCAGGGAATTCGTCAGCATATCGCTGATGATATCAATCGCAATCGGCAGATGTTCGCTAAGGGTCGTCGCATAATAGGAGGTACACTCCTTACTGGTAAAGGCATTGATATTTCCACCGATCTTAGCCATCTCATCTGCGATCTGTCTGGCTGACCTTTTATGAGTTCCTTTAAACAGCATATGTTCAATCATATGGGCAATCCCATTATTATGATCATCCTCATTCGCTGATCCTGCGCGGATCCATGCACCGAAGGCGGCACTCTTAAGATAGGGCATTTTCTCCATTATTACGGTAATATTGTTGGATAATTTATAGATATTCGTCATATCGGTTTCCCTCCCCGTCCGAGGCTTTCTCTTAAAATAATACCCCCAATATTACAATTAATCTGAAATAATCATAATGAGTGGGGGTTACCTTATGAAGCCTCTGTTATTCATGCATAAACAGATATCTTTACTATATTTTTACCCGAAAAAAGTTTTCCGTCATTACCGCATCATATCTCTTTATCTTCAGTAATGTATTTATGAAGTAATTTTACCATATTCAGCAAAACATAGCAATAACAAGAAACTATTGCAGATAGATCCTCTTTTTCAGCTCCTTGATATTCTCCTCAAAATCGATGCCCAGAACCTGCATCCCACGGATTTTCAGATTCTCATAGGTTCCGGACATCGGGATAGAAAAGGAATCATAGTCATATTCCATATAGTCAGGAAAGGATAAGATCTGTGAGATAATTTCCTTCTCTGTAAAATTGGTTGTTACCTCGGGCAATAGAAGGTCCAGCAGTTCTGTTGTCTTCTTTACACCCAGCTTTTTGGCTTTCTTATAGATTTGCTCCAGAACCGCTCTCTGCCTTGCTGTTCTTCCAAAATCAGTACCCACATAACGGACCCTGGTATAACCGAGGGCTTGCCTTCCGTTTAACAGCTGAACTCCGGAAGCTTTCAGATAATCAGTTTCCTTCTCTTTCCCCTGTAGCCGGTTCAACTCCTTAATCAAACCATTGATATAGGGCAGCTCTTCCTCCGTAATTTCCAGTTCAATTCCTCCAAGGGCATCAATCACCTTCGTAAAGGAATAGAAATCAACCGAAGCGTAATTATCTATCTTAACCTTGAAATTCTCTTCGATGGTCTTAATCAATAGTCTGGCTCCCCCAAAGGCATAAGCGGTATTCAACCTATTATAGGTGTTTTCCTCGGGGATGTGAAGATAGATGTCCCTAAGCAGCGAGGTTACGGTAATTCTCTCTTCTTTCTGATTTATGGATAGCAGAATCATAGAATCAGATAACCCTCTAGCCTCCTCTAAGCGGTTATCAGTCCCAATCAGCAGAAGGTTAAGAACCTCTTTCTCCCTTTTGACCGGGCTCTCCGCATCCATGATATTATTTCTGATGCTTTCTTCCAGTTTTCCTGCAGCCTCCTGATCATCAGAGTCGGTATCTGCTTCCGGGACCGGAGTCGTCATGCCATCATTTTCGGCAGTTGTGCATTCAGGTTCTTCTGCAGCCGGCTGATCCCGGTCAGGCAGAAAGACGCTACCTTCTGTCGAGGCTTCCACCGCCTCACGGGGCTGTTTTGAAGCCTGTCCTGCCGAGGAACCGTGCTTCTCCAAATAGTATTCCGATGTGCTGTCTGCAGCCTCCTCGTTCTGTAAATCAATCTGTGAGGAATCGGCCTCCTCCAAGGGTACATAATTTACCTTACTGATATATCGGTGCATCACCAGATAAGCACTAAGGCAAAGAATGGCTGCAAGGCCTGCCAGACTGCAGAGAGAGACTATGGTAACCTTAATTGTTTTTTGTTTCCTGCTTCTGTTATTCATCCGATTACCTCGACATAAGAATTTGTAATTATTTTACATTCCTATTTAATATTACCAGATACCCTTCTCTTCATCCATCAGACAGCATTTTTATAAAATAATTGTAATATCTTTTTCCACTGTATTCTACCGTATATGCCAGTATCTCAAGGAAAATGCGGTTATACCCATTGTAATGCCATAGAAGCTATTATTTACTCACTTCGTAAGGCTTCCACCGCATCCTTCTTTGCAGCGATTCTGGCAGGCAGATGACCGCCCAGCATCGTCAGCACTGTACTGATTGCAATCAGGAGGACTGCATGGGAGGCTTTCAGATGTGCCACATGCTCCAGCTCCGTAGCCTGATAGATCATACGGTTGATTGGAAACGTCAGGAGCCAGGCAATCAATATTCCTAAGGAACCCGAGAAGATTCCCAGCAGAAAGGTCTCGGCATCGAACACCCTGGAAATATCCTTCTTTCTGGCGCCCAGAGCCTTCAGGATTCCGATCTCCTTCGTCCTCTCCAGTACGGAGGTATAGGTTATAATACCGATCATAATCAAGCTGACCACAAGTGAGGTCGAGGAAAATGCGATCAGTACCAGAGTAATCCCATTCATGATCCCTCCGGTCATACCGGTGATCGTAGCTGCAAGATCCGTATATACAATCTTTTCTTCCTCCTTCGTATGTGTTTCGTTATATTGATCGAGGTAATTTAAGATATCGTCCTTCGTCTGGAAATTAATCGGATAAATCCTAATCAGATATGGGATACTGTTCTGTCCCAGATAGGATAAAATTTCTTCCTTCCCCTCTTCGTCCAGCTCCTGCATGGTCAGTACATTCGTATTACTTTTCTCCTGAGCCTTCACGATTTCAGAGTTCCTGGCTTTCTCAATGATCCTTAAGGCTAATGCATCCGAATAAGCCACACCCTCCGATATGACCGGAAATTTGATTGTTTCCTTCGCTCTTAGAATTCCTGTTATCCTTAAGGTGATATTATCCTTTTTGTTATATAGGTCCTTCAAATCCTGCTCTATTGTGTATCCGCCGTATTCCGTCTTAATATAATAATCGTCATTCATGACAGCCTTCAGTTCGATGCCGATAAGATCACGAAACGGAATACTCTTATTCTCTTTACTATCGATTCCAAGCTCAGCTGCCGTCTCATCCCGAAGCCTGTTCTTACTGTCCACGATGATTACGATATCTGTCTCATCCGTAGGGTATGCTCCGGCGAGTAAGTCATAGCTATCCTCAAGATATCCGGACCCTCCCAGCTTAGTGGGATAGGCGGAGAACTTAAGCTTATCATTCCGAACCTGTGTAACATAAGTGCCCTGTTTCCGTAATAAATTTATGGCGACCGTCCTGGTATAGCCGATGCTTTTACAGATAGCCGGGTCCATCGCTTCTATATAATCCAGATACTCCTTCGTTATCTTATTCTTGTGCCTTGCATTTTTCTCATCATTATCATACAGATAAACCTCTTCCGATTGCACATATTGAACCTCACCGGTCATCCGGTCCATCCTCTCCTCCTGCCGTTCCCGGTAGGCTTCGGAGTCCCTCTCTGTCGCCTCTCTGGAGATCATGATCGGAAACTCTGTCATAGCCTCTGCCTGAAAATCATCAATCTGCAGCTGAAAGCCAACAGATAAGCTTAGGATCAGAGCAATCCCGATAATACCGATGCTGGAAGCAAATGCGGTCAATACCGTCCTTCCCAGCTTCGTCCGTATATTATTGAAGGATAATCGCAGGGCTGTCGGAAAGCTCATGCTCGTCTTCTTCAGGGTGAAGGTATCATCCTGTCTGCCATCTTCATAGGGATTGGAATCCGATACTACCTTCCCATCCTCAAATTCCACGATTCGGTCCGCATATCTGTGGGCCAATTCCGGATTATGGGTCACCATGATGACCAACTTATCATGGGCAATCTCCTTGATCAGATTAAGAATCTGAATACTGGTCTTCGTATCCAGGGCACCGGTGGGCTCGTCACAGAGCAGTACCTCCGGATTATTCGCCAGTGCACGGGCAATCGCTACCCGCTGCATCTGCCCGCCGGATAGCTGACCCGGCTTCTTATGCATATGCATTTTCAGACCTACCCGATCCAGCACCTCAATTGACTTTTTACGCTTATCAATCCTTGAGACACCGCTTAAGGTCATACCCATTTCCACATTTGCGATGATGCTCAAATGCGAAATCAGGTTATAGTTCTGGAATACAAAACCGATCGTATTATTCCGGTAGGCATCCCAGTCCTTCTCCTTAAATTCTTCGTGGACTTCCCATTGATGATGAGATCACCTTGCGTATATCGGTCCAGACCGCCGATAATATTCAGACAGGTGGTTTTGCCCGAGCCGCTGGCGCCTAAAATTGCCACGAATTCGTTCCTTCGGAAGGAAACAGATATTCCGTCCAGAGCCTCTGTCTTAAAACCACCTATGGTATATGTTTTTCTTATGTTTTTTAATTCCAGCATATGGCAAACCTTTCTTGCTTAAGTCTATCTTTAGTCATTTCCTAAGATTTTTCTATTATTCAAGACTTAAGCAGATAGTTTGCGTGGATAAAAAAGCTGCCAACACCATTCAACTGGGTTGGCAGCTTTTAATACATGATTCATAAAATGTCTGCGAAGCTGACATTTTTGAATATTATCTCATAGTATGACTTTTATTCTTTTATTTTACATCCTTGATGGAGAAGCTTACTCTTCCCATCTTATCCTGCCCAAGGCATACTACCTGAACTACATCACCGAGGGTTAAGACATCCTCCACATGCTCCACTCTCTGCTTGGAGATCTTGGAGATGTGTACTAAGCCTTCCTTACCGGGTGCGAATTCTAAGAATGCGCCGAACTCCTTAATGCTGATAACCTTACCGGTATAGTGCTTACCTTCCTCAAACTCGGTAACGATCATCTGTACCATCTCAAGAGCCTTCTGAATGCTGTCCTTATCGGTACCGCATACGGATACTGCGCCATCATCGGTAATGTCGATCTTAACACCGGTCTGGTCAATGATCGCATTGATGGTCTTACCTCTCTGACCAACAACCTCGCCGATCTTAGAAGGATCGATCTTGATCTGAACGATCTTCGGTGAATAAGGTCCAACCTCAGGTCTGGGTTCGGAAATAACCGGAGCCATAACATCATCAAGAATATAGGTTCTGGCCTTCTTGGTCTGATAAATTGCTTTCTCAATGATTTCTCTGGTCAGTCCGTGGATCTTAATATCCATTTGGATCGCTGTAATACCATTATGAGTTCCTGCAACCTTGAAGTCCATGTCACCGAAGAAATCCTCCAGACCCTGGATATCGGTCAGAATAATATAATCATCATCGGTCTCACCGGTCACAAGACCTACAGAGATACCGGCTACCATTGCCTTAATCGGAACACCAGCCGCCATTAAGGATAAGGTAGACGCACAGATGGAACCCTGGGAGGTGGAACCGTTGGATTCTAAAACCTCGGATACGGTACGGATTGCATAGGGGAATTCCTCTTCGGAAGGAAGTACCGGTATTAATGCTCTCTCTGCTAATGCACCATGGCCGATTTCACGTCTTCCGGGACCTCTGGAGGGCTTTGTCTCACCTACGGAGTAGGAAGGGAAATTATAGTGGTGCATATATCTCTTGCCGGTCTCATTCTCATCGATACCGTCCAGTCTCTGGGTCTCAGCCAGAGCACCTAAGGTAGTGATGGTCAGTACCTGGGTCTGTCCACGGGTGAACATACCGGAGCCATGAGTTCTCGGAAGTACGTCGATCTCAGCAGCCAGTCTACGGATCTGATCGAGGGCACGGCCATCGGGACGCTTCTTATCCTTTAAGATCATCTTGCGGACTGTCTTCTTCTGGAATTTATAGATTGCCTCTCCGAGTAAAGGAAGCCATTCCGGATGAGTCTCCTCATAGCGGGCTACCAGCTTATCGGTAATCTCTCTGATATTTCCTTCTCTGACCTGCTTCTCATCGGTAAATACAGCAGCCTCCATTGCCTCCGGAGTAATGAAGCTTACCATATCCTCGTATAACTCCACCGGTGTATCCATATGAATATACTCATGCTTCGGCTTACCGCAGTCTGCTACGATACCCTCGATGAATTCAATAACCTTCTGATTTAAAGCATGGGCAGCGAAGATTGCTTCGATCATCTTATCCTCGGGAATCTCTTCAGCTCCCGCTTCAATCATAATTACCTTTTCCTTGGTGGAGGCTACCGTAAGCGCCAGAGTAGACTTCTCTCTCTGAGCAGAGGTAGGGTTGAATACCAATTCTCCATCGACCATACCTACCATCGTAGAAGCGGTAGGACCATCAAAAGGAATATCGGAAATACTGGTTGCAATCGCGGAACCTAACATTGCTGCCAGCTCCGGGGGACAATCCTGATCCACACAGAGTACCAGATTGTTCAGTGTAACATCATTGCGATAATCCTTCGGGAATAAAGGTCTCATCGGACGGTCGATAACGCGGGAGGTAAGAATAGCATTTTCGGAGGGTTTACTTTCTCTCTTGATAAAGCCTCCGGGAATCTTACCTACTGCATAAAGCTTCTCTTCATATTCTACGCTTAAGGGGAAGAAATCAATTCCCTCTCTGGGCTTATCTGATGCGGTTGCGGTAGATAATACAACCGTATCGCCATAATGCATCAATGCGGCGCCGTTGGCCTGTGCAGCTACTCTTCCAATATCGACGGTAAGAGTTCTGCCTGCTAGTTCCATGGAATAACTTTTGTACATAGTCATTTCTCCTTTTACTTTCAATTTGTCGTGCAAAAGAACACAGTCTTATCCCTGTAATCCTTAAGCCAGTTCAAGCCGGAGGCACCGAAACAACTGAAAAATCTACCGGAATGAAAGTCCATAATCAGGTCAGAACCCATGGGAACGTTCTTCTTAATCCCATTATGCTATGGATCCGATAACCTTTTCAGAAGTCTCGGGTTGTCCTCCCGTCACTCTAACTAATATATTATACCATTATTATTACCAATATGCTACAATAATTTTCACAGATACTAGTAAGAATATTGATTGCTGCGGTTCTCTGTATCCGACTATTGTTATAGTGCCTGAAAAAGGGTGCTGCAATGCAGCACCCCATTCTAAGGCTTTTATTAATTCATTAATACCTGCGGTTATCCATATGATCACGATGTTCATGGTCACAATGATCCTTGTGTTCCATTCCTGTCGGGTTCTCAATCAGGGTAGCAACCTCAAATCTATGCCTGTGGCCATCATTCACTGATGTTACAGATTCCAGAAAATGCACATGTCTTCCATCACCTACCGGGATCATACAGCCTGTTTTTCCCTTGAATTCATGGTGATGCTCATCGAAGGTATCCGTCATGAAACAAACTTCATGAACATGGTCATTGTTTCCTGCAGGGATTGGTTCCCCTGTTACAGTACAGAAACGGTGCTGATGAGGATCATCCTCATCTGCAGTTTTTACGCTTCCCTGGACCTCATGAACATGGCAGTCCTCACGTTCATGATATTGTCCCTGATAATTATTTCTATTGTAGCCCATTCTATCCCTTCCTTTTCATATATTTTACCAGATACAGCCCGTCAACTTAATTACGAATAACCATATCTTTAGCTGCAAGATATGCAACCATAATATCTTATGAAAATTTAGAGTATTTGTGTCTATCCATGGTGAAAATATAGGAATATCTGCTTATCCTACCTATTTTGTTAAAGAAGTCATCCTTCCTATTAGGATTCTACAATGTTTTTTAACCATTTCTTCTTACGATAGCGACGAATCCCTAAAAATATCTTATAGAATTCCTCCGTCAGTATCATTCCATATACCAAATAAACCGGAAGCTTCAGTATCAGTCCGCCAAGAACTGCCATCGGTATTCCGATTAGCCACACCCCGGTCACATCCAGGAACAGAGCGTATTTTGTATCACCGCCGCTTCGGAAAATGGCGACTATAAACAGGGCATTCAGCATTCTGGCCGGCATATAGAGGACAAAGACCGTAATACTCAAACGTACCAATCTTGCTACCTCAGGGGGTGCATCAAACCAGGATACTACAAATTCCTTCGTGAAGAACAGGAATATTGCTCCAAGGATTGTCAAAATCAACTGCAAAAGTATATAAACCTTCGCATGCTCCTCTGCTTTTTTAAGCTCATTGGCACCCAGCTCATTTCCGAGTATGACAGCCGCTGCGGCACAGATACCAAAGAAAAATACCAAAGCTACCTGTTCCACAGTGTTTGAGATTGTGATCGCTGCAGTAGCATTATCACCCATTCTACCGTAGACCAGCGAGTACATCGTCACTCCGAGACCCCACATGAATTCATTCACTATTACCGGGGCTGCGGTATAAAAGTACTTCAAGACAAAAGTCTTAGGGAAATAGTTGGTGCTCACCTTGCTGTGGCTCTTATAGTGGATGAAATCACCGACACCGTTATCTCCTGCTTTATGAAGATGAACAAGCACCAGCAGAGCCGTAACCTCTACGATTCTTGCAATCAGGGTTGCCAAGGCAGCTCCGGATACTCCCATAGCAGGAAATCCGAATTTTCCGAAAATCATCATATAATTAAAGAATACATTCACACAAATGGAAATGGAAGTAATAATCACAGGAAGCTTCACATAATTCATGCTGCGGAGTATTGCTACATAAGCATTGGTTACTGCTGTTAAGGGATAGCTGAGTGCTATGATAGCCAGATATTTAGCTCCCTGCGTAATCGTCCCCTGCTGCGGGGTAAAGATCCGCATTACCAGCTCCGGACATAGGATACCGGGTATTACAAATAAGAAGGAGCATGCGACACCAATCAGCAGAGACATCCTAAGTACTCTTCTGATATTCATCATTTCTCTCTTACCCCAGTACTGAGAGGCAAGAACACCGGAACCGGAACACACTCCGAACATTAATAGGGTAAATACAAAAAACACTCTGTTTGCCAGTCCGACCGCTGCGATGTCCGTTACTCCCAACTTACCGATCATCAGGGTATCTACCAGGTTCAGAACATTATTCAATAGGTTCTGAAGTACGATCGGTATGGTAATCGCCATCGTCTTCTTTAAAAAGCTTTTATCACGTAATATAACTTTTACATAGTTCATGCTTTCACGCTGCCAGTGGCAAGCTTCCTCCCGCTTAAAGAATGCGCCTTATAACCACTGACCTTTCTTATAGTTAATTTTTTATGTAAACTTCGCTTCGTCCAAGCGAACAAAAAAGCTGTCCCAAGTAGAACAATATGGGACAGCTTCAAATCCTGCAGGTTATGATTATTTTCTTAAACCTAAACGTTCAATTAAACTACGGTAACCTTCAATGTTTGTCTTCTTAAGGTACTCAAGTAATCCACGTCTTTGTCCAACCATCTTGAGAAGTCCTCTTCTGGAATGATGGTCCTTCTTATTATTCTTCAGGTGCTCAGTTAACTCTGTGATTCTCTCGGTTAAAAGCGCAATCTGAACCTCGGGAGATCCGGTATCTTCCGGTGTTCTTCCGTATGCATTGATAATTTCCTGTTTCTTCTCTTTACTGATCATGATATGATCCTCCTTCAATTGAATCGCCGAATACTAAGAATAAGGTCGGAGTGTCCTAAATCCGGGTATTGGCTGGTCTTGTTACAACTGGTATCTTAACATATAATGTACCGAATGTAAACAATTATTATTATTTTGTTACTTTATAAACTCTTCTCTACGGACTTGCATTATGTTATCTGAATATCTGAAGTGGAAATGATTAATCTGAGCTATATTACTTTACAGTATACGGGATATTATTTTTCTTAGCATATTCTTCTGCAAAAGATCCTGATGATACATTCAGATTGAGATTCTCGCAGGCAGCAAAGGCATATTCACCAATCGAAGTAACACTGTCCGGAATCGTAATCTGTTGTAAGGAATGACAGCCTGCAAATGAACTATATCCGATATCCTGCGTTCCCGCCGGAAGCTCTAGAGTCTTAAGAGCGCTGCAGGATTGGAAAGCGGAAGCCTCTATAGTTTTCAGATTCTTCGGTAGGGTTATCTTCGACAGACTCTCACAATCATAGAATGCATAGGTACCAATAGTGTCTACCGTATCCGGCAAAGTTACACTGATGAGTGCACTGTCAAAGAAGGTCTCTTCCGGCAGAACCTTAAGACCGGAAGGAAGAGTTACCCTTTCTACATTCCTGTATTGTAATATTCCTTTTCCAATCTCCTTCACACTGTCCGGGATCACCAACTCAGGAATCGTCTCAGTCCCACCGGTTATGAAGGAGCTGATGGCATAATCACCGATTGTTGTCAGTGTATCCGGTAGGATAAGCTCAGTAAAATCATCATATTGCCTTAAGGCTTCCTCTCCTAAGACAGTACAGCCCTCGGATATATGAAGGCTTGATGCTGAATAATACGCCCCGGCAAATTGACCATTCAGTACCAAATCAGGTTGGGACTCCCCATAAGGGGATGATGAAAAGACCGATTTGCCAAGCTGAGTCTTATTCCCCTCAAAAGTTATTTTCTCCAGTGGCATATCGAAGAAATTATAGTCCCCGATATAGGTTACTGATGCCGGAATCGTTATCTTCGTGATTCCGGTCGCTTGAAAGCAGGAATCACCAATCGTCTCCAGCTTGGAAGGAAGCTTGATTTTATTTAAGGAACCGCACGCATAGAATACACCGGATTCCAGTGTCTTTAAGTTCTTTGGCAGTGAAACGGAGGACAGGTTATCACAGAAGGAAAAGGCAGCGTTACCAATTGAAGTAACACCTTCCGGAATGATAACAGAACTAAGATTTACACAACCGGTAAAAGCACCATCACCGATTCTAACCAGACTCTCAGGTAGCTTTAGCTCGGTTATGCCCATCTCACTGGCCGCTCCGGCTGCAATCCCGGTTACTCCCTCCGGTATTGTCAAAGCATCTCCGGTAAAGCTATGTACTGATAGCAGGATATTGTTTTCAATCAACAATTCAGAGTTGTTATCAACCCAGGGTGTATACTGGAAAGGGCTTGAATAATCCTTATTCAGCTCCACGTTCTTTATCTCTACATCGGTTAGACTTTCACATGAGGCAAAGGCACCCCCTTGCAGTTCAGTAACTGTCGAAGGAATCACAATGGAGGTTAACATTGGATTGCTTTCGAAGGCACCACTTTTGATGACCAGTAAGCCCTCCGGGAGTGTAATGCTTTTCAGATTATCACATTCCGCTGCGGCATATCCTCCGATGTATTTGACTCCTTCCGGAATAACTAATTGCTCCAGCGCATCGCAGTTGCTGAAGGTATAATCTTGTAAGTAAGTAAGGGAAGACGGTATTTGAACACTTAATAAATTAGTACATTCATCAAATGCATTCATTCCGATACTGCATACGTTATTGCCTATACTAATATTCGTTAAGCCTCTGCAGAAATAAAAGGCTCTTTCCCCAATAGATTTTACACTATCCGGCAGGGTGATACCGGTAATGTCCCGGGTTTCCGCAAAAGCAAAATCAGCTATTTTAACAACACTATCCGGTACCACGATCTCACCCGAACATTGATTTCCACTGATCAGAATGTGATTAATAACCACCATATCCTCTTCCTGATTCAGTAACCAGGGAGTTTCATCAAAGGCATAGGCACCGATCTCAGTAACTGTGGAAGGAATCTCAATTTTATTTAAGCTGCTGCAACCGTAGAAAGCCTTTTCTCCGATACTGACCAGACTATCCGGCAGCTTCACTGAAGTTATGCCCTCGGCTCCGATAAAAGCCTTATCAGCAATCACTCTGACTCCCTCCGGAATAACGATATCACCGATGCACTGGTTTCCCAGGAGCAGGACACCATTCACGATAATCGGTTCATTTTTACTAGGATCCGTTGTATTGGATTGTTTGGCACTGATTAAGTTCTCCAGCCATTTCGTTTCTTCAAAAGCATCATATCCTACCCTGGTCAGACTATGCGGAAGATAGACAGACTCCAGCTGGGTACTACCCGAAAAGGTGTCCTTCTCTATGGTTGTAACTCCCTCCGGAATAACAACCGAGGTAATGCAATCGGAGCTCATATAATCCACCGACAGGACCGGCATGTCTTCTATTTTCTCCGGAATGACCGCAGTATCATCATAAAATCTATCATACAAGCCTACAATTCCAACGGTATTGTTATCATAGACAATGTAATTAAAAAGGTTATGGTAGGATTTATATTCCTCGATGGCATAGGGCGCCGGAGTGACAACCGGAAGGGCCTCTCCTGCCTGTCCGCTGCTTCCTTCGTTGAGATCTGATTGATTATCCTCAATCTCAGTTTCCAGTGCAGCATCTTCTTTCCCATCCTCCTTCTGATCTGATTTGGATTTTGAGCAGGCCGTTAGAGCCATCATAAGAATTACAAGTAATAGTAATACTTTCCGCATTTTATTTTCTCCTTAGTAAGTAATTAATATCTGTAATCCGACTGTTAAAAATTGATTAAAGGTTTCGTTTACTAATTCCTTGTCGTCATAGGACGCGTTATCAAAATAAAAGGACCAGCCCGATGGATGCGAATTCATATTAGAGCAACATGTCTAATATGGCACACGCAACATCGGCTGGTCTTATATTACAATTCAATTACCCAATATAAGCAATTAGTAAGTTCATATTAGGAACGATTTAGCTCAGCTTAGTTCCGCAGCCTGCGCAGAAACCAGCGCCGGGAGCATTTACCTTACCGCAGTTCGGGCAAGCAGCACCGGGTGCTACATTCTGAACCGGCTGCTGATAGGTCGGACGAGGCTGTTGGTATACCGGAGCTCCTACGGGAGCTTCACCCAGAAGCTTATGTACGAAGTTAAATTTAAACTCTCTGTTTCTTAATGCCTGTACGATAAACAGGATGAATATGATAACAACGATAAATTCAATGACAGACTTACCGTACTTTAAGATATACTGGAGTGCATTCTGGAAAGCATTCAGATCATGAAGATCCTTGAGTTCTTCCAGACTATAATTGTAGACATTCTGAACATCAAACTCCTGAGGAGTAACCAGTTCTACAAAATATTCCAATACAGTAAAGAATAAGTAAACCAACTGAACCAATGCAGCAATGATATAGGACTGCTTCACAGCATTTTTCACTCTGTCATCACACTGGAATCCAAATACTGCCGCCCCAAACAAGACCGCTACCAGAAGGCCTCCGCTCAGGCTGTTGGTTAATAAGTAACCGATCAGATAAGCTAATACACATAAAATTGTTGCAGGTACCCCCATGTTCCTTTTCTCACTAAACTTCTCCATAATCATCTACCATACCTTTCCTTTGATTTCGCTGTGCCCGTCTTAACATATGGGTTACGCAGGCTAATTTTGGAGTGCGGATTTCCGCGACCAAGATTTGCTTTAATATTACCATAATCGTGTAAACCAGTCAATATAATCCAGACAGGTATAAGCCGCAATTCTACTATGTTGCAGATCCAGAATAGTTTGATATTACTTCAATGATTCGAAAAAATTAAGCGATACAACGATATCCTCCTGCATCTTAAGCTTCAATTCCTCAAGGGAATCGAATTTTAATTCGGGTCTTAAAAAGTGCAGGATTTCAACATCAATTTCCTTACCATACAGGTCCTGATCAAAATCAAAAAGATAGGTTTCGACTCCCTTGCTCTTCTCTGCTCCAACGGTTGGCTTATATCCAATGTTTGTTACACCGGGATACAGCTTTCCGTCAATCCAGGTCCTGGAGGCATAAACTCCGCAGGGGGGCAGAAGCTTATTCTCAGCCGGAATAAGGTTCGTCGTAGGCATACCCAGAGTTCTTCCGATCTTCCTTCCGTGCAGTACCGTGCCATAGATGGAATAGGGCTGGCCGAGCATGGCATTGGCAGCCTCCATATTACCATCGGATAACAGCTTACGGATTACTGAGCTGCTAATGACCGTATGATGCAGTCTTTTCTTGTCACAAGCAATGATCCTGTACCCATATTTGCTTTCCAATTCCTTCAGCAGGTGGATATCTCCGCTGCGGTTATGACCGAAACGAAAATCCTTCCCCACTACGATCAGCTTAGTATCCAGCTTCTCCACCAGGATATCGCGGATAAAATCCTCCGGCTCAATGCTCTTCGTCTCCTCTGTAAAAGGATAAGAAACCAGTACATCCATACCGGTTTGCTTCAGCCTCCGCAGCTTCTCCTCCTCTGTATAGATCAGTTCAAATTCCTTCTTCTTAAAGAGGTTCTCCGGATGGAACAGAAAGCTGAACATAACCGCCTGATATCCCTGCTTCTTAGACTCTATTACCTGTTCCATCAGATGCTGATGTCCCAGATGAAGGCCGTCAAATTTACCGAGCGTCACTGCACTGTTCTTTAATTTAAAGTCTGTAATTCCTGCTATATATTCCATAGTTTCCTCCAATGTTCAAGTCCCATCAGCGAGGCTGCCTGTATTTAAGAAACTCTACTTTCGTCACAGCAGTTTCATAGGACCCGGCTTCATAATTCCCTTTATAGGAACATCTTTATCGGCCGGAAGATGTTTTCCTCTGGATCATATTGATAAATTCCGATGAACTCCTGATCGGAATCGTATACTCTTATTCTGATATCCGGCTTGGTCAGCTCTGAAGCTGTAAGGTCCCTGTCAGACTCTGTCCTCAGCTTAAAGTTAAGCTCTCCCACATCCGAATTTCTCAGTTTGTCTATGGATAAGACATTGCCGTTATGAATGAATTTATCAAATTCCTTCTCAACGATTATCTTACGATAATCACGAAACAGCTCCTCCACAGGAAGAATGTGCTCCGAGATCCTATCACTGCGTACCAGTTCCTCTACCTCGGATAGCTTCAGTGCCTCCTTCAGGAGAAAGCTGCCCACACGGGTACGGATAAGACTCTTCATCGTGCCCCCGCACCCAAGTGCTTCCCCGATATCATGAAGCAGGGTCCTGATATAAGTTCCTTTCCCGCAATCCACCGAGACCTTGACCTCATGCTCAGACTCGGAATAATCCAGAATACGGATATCATGAATTACAACTCTCCTGGTATCCCTCTCGATTTCCTTCCCCTGTCTCGCTAACTCATAGAGCTTCTTCCCATTGACCTTGATCGCGGAGTACATCGGGGGAAGCTGGTCATATTCCCCGATAAAGCTTAGCATCACTGCCGTTATCTCGGGAAGATCTGCCTTGACCTCGGAAACCTTAAGAACCTCGCCCGTAAGGTCCTGGGTATCAGTTACAATCCCCAGCTTCAGCACTGCTTCATAGGTCTTATCCTTATCTGTAATCAGCTCCACCAGCTTCGTTCCCTTGCCCAGGCAAACGGGAAGAACACCCTCCGCTTCAGGATCCAGCGTTCCTGTGTGACCGATTTTTTTCATTTTTAAGATACCTCTCATTTTTGCTACGACATCATGAGAGGTAAAGCCTTTTTCCTTATATATGTTTATGATTCCATTCACTTTAGTTTCAGGCTCCTTCATTGTCCCTTCGGCAGCTGTGCTTCAATCTCCTTCGCCAGTTCGGAGATAATCTCATCAGCAGCACCCTGCATCGTACAGCCGGCCGCCTTAATATGTCCGCCTCCACCGAAATGCACAGCGATTTTGCTTACATTTACGTCTCCGTTGGATCTCATGCTGACTTTATATTCCTGGGGACTGGTTTCATAAAGGAAGATTGCCGCTTCCGTACCCTTAGTTACTCTTAACTGGTCAATCACCCCATCCAGGTCGGAATGACTTGCCTCATAGAAATTAAGCATCTTATAGTCAATCAAGGATACAATCAACCTGCCGTTCAGCAGCAGTCTGCTTTCCATCAGACATCGACCGAGTAGCTGTGTCTGCATAAAGGTCCTGGAATAGAAGGTTTCATCAATCAGCTTTGAGAAGGGAATTCCCTTACTGATCAGGCAACCTGCCACTTTCAGAGTCTTCTGGGAGGTATTCGAGTGCTTGTACACCCCGGTATCATGGATCAGTCCAACATATAAGCATTCCGCCACTTCTTTTGAGATTTTCTCCTCCTCAAACAGGTCGTACAAGACCTCGCAGGTGGAGGAGGCATCATCAACTACGTGATTCACCTCAGCAAAAAGGCTGTTGCTGACATGATGGTCGATATTAATGGTTTTCTTGGCTGACTGGAAATACTTCATAGCATTTCCCAGCCTGTCCAGACTGCCGCAATCCAAAGAGATAAACAGGTCATATTCAACCTCAGGCTCATAGGAATGGCTGATTTCCTCCGTTCCCTTAAGAATACGGAATTCATTCCCAAAGGGCTCCAGATATGCGTCCACCTGTTCTATGCCAAGTTCTTCCTTGTTCTGCTTCAAATACTGATAGAGAGCCGTGCAGGAACCGACACAGTCCCCATCCGGCCTGATATGGCCGGCGATGGCGATCTTCTTCCTGCACTTAACCTCTGCATCTATCTTATTCAATGATATTATACTCATGGTGCTCACCTTATCCTTCCGGTTTCGGTCTTAAGATGTTCTCACCGGTTCTGATGATTTCAATTTTTACCTTGAGATTTAACTTCTGTATGCTCCGATGGTTTGCTTAAGATTGGAGCTTATTCCTCTTCAGATTCGATTTCATCCTCAGAGTCAGCTTTACCTTTGTTAACCTCGTTGATCAGTTTGGACATCCTGACTCCGTATTCAATGGAATTATCTATCACGAAGGTGAGCTCCGGTGTATTTCTTAAATTCAGCTTTCTTGCAAGCTGTCCGCGCATAAAGGAGGCCGCACTCTTCAATCCCTGCCTGGTAGCATTCTTAGACTCTTCGTCTCCGAGAACACTGATATATACCTTAGCAGTCTTCAGATCAGGTGAAACCTCAACCGCGACAACACTTGTCATCGGGTTAATTCTGGGGTCCTTTATCTCACGGCTGATTAAATTGCTCAGCTCCTTCTGTACCTCAACATTGATTCTGGTGTTCTTAATACTGTTTTTTCTCATTATTGCCTCCATTCCGCCGCCAAGCTGAAAATTACCGCCTTAGACGGCAACCATCAACTATGAATTAAGGTGCCGCAATTTAGCTGAAAGCATACCCAATCTACCTGGGAACCTCTTGCATAATATATAACTCAACCTTGTCGCCTTCCTTAACATCATTGAACTTGTCAAATACAAGACCACATTCATAGCCGGTTGCAACTTCCCTGACATCATCCTGGAAACGCTTAAGACTTGCCAGTATTCCGTCATAAATCTTAGAATTATCACGGTAAATTCTTACCTTACTGCCTCTGATTACCTTACCGTCAATTACATAGGATCCGGCGATTGTTCCGACACCGGAGGCTTTGAAGGTCTGGCGGATCTCCGCATGGCCAATAATTCGTTCTTCAAAGATAGGATCCAGCATTCCCTTCATCGCTGCTTCCACATCATCGATTGCATTATAAATAACCCGATATAATTTAATATCAATCTTCTCGCGGTCGGCAGTTTCCTTAGCAGCATTATCCGGCTTCACATTAAAGCCGATGATGATGGCATTGGAGGTGCTTGCCAGGATGACATCGGATTCGTTGATTGCGCCAACACCGCCATGGAGTACCCTTACTGCTACCTCAGAATTAGAGAGCTTAAGCAGACTCTGTTTCATCGCTTCCACAGAGCCCTGAACATCTGCCTTGATAATCAGGTTCAGTTCCTTAATATTACCGGCCTGGATCTGTGAGAACAGACCATCCAAGGAAAGCTTTGCCTTCGTATCGGCAATCAGCTTCTCTTTGCCCTGGGAGATATATGCCTCAGCAATTGTTCTGGCTTCCTTCTCGTTTTGAGTAGCCAAGAAGATTTCTCCGACACCGGGAACATCGTTCAGACCAAGTATTTCTACAGGAGTAGAAGGAGTAGCTTCCTTCAGTCTTCTGCCCTTATCATCCATCATTGCACGGACCTTACCATAAGTAGCACCTACCGCTACATTGTCACCGACACGTAAGGTACCCTTCTGAACCAGAATCGTTGCTACAGGTCCACGGCCCTTATCCAGCTCAGCTTCAATAACCAGACCTCTGGCATTACGGTTTGGATTGGCCTTTAACTCTCCCATTTCAGCGGTGATAAGAATCATCTCCAGGAGATGTTCGATTCCTTCCTTCGTATGCGCCGATACAGGGGCAAAGATGGTATCACCGCCCCAATCCTCTGCAACTAATTCATATTCTGTAAGCTCCTGCTTCACGCGCTCCACATTAGCACTGGGCTTATCTATTTTATTGATTGCTACTATAATCTGGACTCCTGCCGCCTTCGCATGGCTGATTGCTTCGATCGTCTGAGGCATTACACCGTCATCCGCAGCAACTACCAGGATCGCAATATCTGTTGCCTGTGCACCTCTCATACGCATGGAAGTAAAGGCTTCATGGCCGGGAGTATCCAGGAAGGTTATCTTCTCACCATTAATCTCAACCACGTAAGCACCAATATGCTGGGTGATACCGCCTGCCTCTCTGGAGGTAACATTGGTTTCCCTTATAGCATCCAGTAAGGAGGTCTTACCATGGTCAACATGACCCATGACACAAACTACCGGAGGACGTTTTACCAAGGTCTCGGCTGCATCGTCATCTTCCTTCATCAGCTCTTCAACTTCATTGACCTTAACTTCCTTCTCGGCGATGATTTCATATTCCAGCGCGATTTCTTCTGCTTCCTCATAGGTGATTTCCTGGTTGATGGAAACCATCTTGCCGGCCAGGAATAATTTCTTCACTAATGCAGAGGACGGGAGCTTCATTTTATCGGCAAGCTCTTTGATTGTTAAAATCTCAGGAAGAGAAATGGTCTTGATCTCATCCTCTTTCACCTGTACTACAGGCTTCGGTTGGATGAACTGACCCTTTCTGGGTGCAATCTTGTTGATTGCCTTCTCATCAGAATCGATATCCTCATTGGGAATAATCCCTCTATCCTTTAATAATTTATCCTGATTAACTCTGTCTCTGCTTCTGCGGTTAACATTCTTCTCAGCTACTTTCTGGTCTAGAATCTGCTGGTCAAAATTCTTACGCTCGCCGGGGCGTCCTGCGGGGCCCTTCTTATTGCCCTGACTGCGGTTGCCATAGCTTGGCTTATCATCCTCATCCTTCTGGAAGCCTCCATCGAAGCCTCCTCTCGGAGCGAAGCCGCCTGTTCTCTGTCCGCCGCCCTGGCCGGCAGGTCTATTATAGCCACCCTGGCCTTGGCCGGCTGGTCTGTTGTAGCCACCCTGGCCCTGGCCGCCTGGTCTGTTGTAGCCACCCTGGCCCTGCCCGGCTGGTCTGTTGTAGCCACCCTGGCCGGCAGGTCTATCTCCATAAGGTCTCTGCCCATCTCGATTACCCTGATAACCCTGACCATCCCTATTACCCTGATAGCCCTGGCCTCCCTGATAGCCCGGACGGTTACCGCCCTGGCCGTAGG
>JAEZJW010000176.1 GCA_023415595.1 Bacillota bacterium | reverse complement strand
CCTGGGAGAGGCCCTGTCCGGAGTCGAGGAGGATTGCGTAAATAAGGTTGGAGTAGACTTAAATACCGCTTCCGTGTCCCTTCTTGAATATGTATCGGGCATCAGTAAACCGATTGCTAAGAATATTGTGGCATACAGGGAAGCCAATGGGCGTTTCCGTAACCGGAATGAGCTGCTGAAGGTAGCAAAGCTAGGGCCGAAGGCCTTCGAACAGTGTGCCGGCTTCATGAGAATCCTGGGAGGGGATAATCCCCTAGATGCAACCGGTGTTCACCCGGAATCCTATGAGGCAACGAAAGCCCTGTTAAGTAAGCTTGGTTTAACACTGGAGAATATCAAGGAGCTTCAGGCAAAGGCTGCAAAGAATAAGGGGCAGAGTCCGAGTGCCGCACCGAAACAGGCGGTAAAGGAAGTTAAGCAGGATAAGAAGAAATCCATGATTACGGTAAGGACACAGGAGACTGCTTTTGGTAAAGCATTGGCAGCAGCCGTAGGAAAAGGAATAGAACAACCCGGACAGGAAGCGAAACAGAACACATCGGCAGTGCCAAAAGAGATTTCTGAGGAAACCGAAATGTCTCTGATCAGCAATAAGGTTCGGGATAAGAAGAAGCTGTCGGAGGAGCTGGGGATAGGTGATATCACCCTGACTGATATTATCAAGGAGCTTGAGAAGCCCGGCAGAGATCCGAGAGATGAGATGCCGAAACCGATTCTTCGGACCGATGTGCTGGATATGAAGGACTTGACTGAAGGTATGATCCTCAAGGGGACGGTTCGAAACGTCATAGATTTTGGAGCCTTTGTAGATATCGGTGTTCATCAGGACGGATTGGTCCATATCTCACAGCTCTCTGATAAGAAATTCGTGAAGCATCCTCTGGATGTGGTAAGCGTTGGGGATATCGTTGAGGTTAAGGTAATGAGCGTTGATCTGGCGAAGAAAAGAATCCAGCTGACCATGAAGCTATAAAAAGTATTAGCGGTATAAAAAGCATAACAGCAGAAGAATGCGAGGAATCCTCCGCTTTTCTGCTGTTTATCTTATCAGACTGTAAGAGCAGAATATTGCAGGACTGACCTTAATTACGAAGACCGATGATTAGGATCAGTGGGCATATAAGCCGTGAAGTCTGGTTAGGTATTGTAAGGGCGGGTCTGACCTGCAGTATAAGGGAGGGATTCGTACATCAGAAAGGAAAGGATGGGATGAAATGGAAGGAATAAAGGTAGCATCAGCTGTCTTTGGAGTCATATGCCTGATCTATTATGGGATCGTAATCTATCATGCGGGTATCCGGGCATCCTTCTCCTGGATCTGGCCTCTGTCCGGTTTTGGCTTTCTGCTTGCAGCCTTGGTCATAGGGTATATGACAGATAGAGATCTTCTGCCTCCGAGACCTGTTCTTATTCTGCTGTTTTGCTTAGCCGGGGCAGGGGCAGGAGTATTTCTCATGATGATTGGAATTCTGTTAATCCATGCAAGGAAGAAAGAGGTTCCCTTAGTAGATTATTTGATTATCCTGGGCGCACAGGTGAAGGGCACCAGAGTAACAAAAAGTCTGAAACTAAGATTGGAGACAGCATTGGAATATCTGAGGGATCATCCGAACACCAAGTCAATCGTCTCAGGGGGTAGGGGTAAGGGAGAGCAGATCACGGAAGCCGAGGCCATGGCAAGGTACCTTCTGGCCGCCGGAATTTCATCGGAGAGAATTCTTAAGGAGGATCATTCAAGAAATACGGAGGAGAACCTCCGCTTAAGTATACCGTTACTTAATGGCGGGGATTTCAGAGTTGCAATTGTAACGAATGGTTTTCATGTCTTCCGGGCCTTAAGGATAGCAAAAAAGCTGGGTCTATCCGATGCTCGGGGAATCCCTGCACCTACGGATTCTCTGCTGGCAGTCAACTATTATGTCAGGGAGGTATTTGGTCTGCTGAAGGATTTTGTGTTCGGCAACCTGGCTTGACATTCTTTTCCTATAGGTTTATCATAAATATAAGTCAAACATCATAGGAAAGGATGAGACAGAATGCAGTTAATGATACTAATACTGAAGAAAATCGAACTGATGGAACCGCTGCTTAAAAAGCTGGCAGAATCGGGAGTTAAAGGCGGCACCATCCTGGAAGGGACCGGAATGGCGAAGGAGTTGGTGAATATGGAGGATTTACCAATCTTCGGAATGCTTCGGATGCTGCTGGCGGAGGATAGTAAAGCGAACTCCAAGGTTATGATGTTTGTACTGAACGAGGAAGGTGCTTTGGCTGCAAGAAAAGCAGTAAAAAAGGTAATCGGTGATCTCAATGTACCTAATACAGGAATTATGTTTTCCGTCCCAATTACTTATGTGGAAGGACTCGGTGAATAGGAATGGGACATTTAAATATCTATACATATCTGGCAATTGCCATGCTGTTAAGCCTCTTGTCAGGTAAACTGATGAAACTCGTTAAGCTTCCGAATGTTACGGGCTATCTGATCTTTGGATTACTGGCAGGTCCTTACTGTCTGAAGTTGTTATCCCAGGAGGTGGGCAGTCAGTTTTCTATTATCCCGGATATTGCACTGGGTTTCATCGCGTTTTCCATTGGTGCAGAATTTAAGATAAGCTATATGAAGCAGGTTGGAAAATCTCCGGTCATTATAGCCTTTGCAGAAGCCTTCGGAGCGGTGATTGCCGTTGATACGATATTAATCCTAACGGGAAATGACACGGCGTTTTCTCTGGTTCTCGGTGCTATCGCAGCTGCTACGGCTCCTGCGGCTACCCTGATGGTGGTACGACAATACAAGGCCAAAGGACCGGTTACCAATACACTGCTTCCGGTGGTAGCCATCGATGATGCAGTTGCGCTGATGGCCTTTGGAATATCCGTGGCTGCGGCAAAGATAGTTCAGTCAGGTGGGGGAGACTCCGTACTATCAACTCTGATAGATCCGGTGATAGAGATATTCGGAGCTGTTTTGTTTGGAGCTTTACTGGGTGTTATTTTAAAATACCTGTCAGCCTGGTATACGGGAAGGGGTAACCGGTTGTCCATTGCGGTTGCATTTGTGCTTCTCTGTATCGGTGTTTCTGAGCTTCTTGGTTTCTCTACATTGCTTGCCTGCATGTCGATGAGCGCAGTCTTTGTCAATCTATCCAATGTAAGTGACAAGGTATTTGAGCAGGTGGACCGCTTTACTCCGCCGGTGTTCATGCTATTTTTCTTTATCTCCGGAGCGGAGCTGGATATCACGATCCTGCCGCAGGTAGGGGTCATCGGATTAATCTATGTACTGGTCAGGGTTCTTGGTAAGGTGGCAGGAGCCTTCTTCGGTGCGAAGGTGTCCTCTGCTGCGCCGATTGTAAGAAAATATCTTGGGTACACCCTAATTCCGCAAGCAGGTGTTGCGATCGGACTTGCCGGTATATCTGAGCAGGTGGTTCCTGAATTTGGTAATAAGATCAAAACAATTATTCTCTGCGCTACTGTGATTTACGAGCTGACCGGACCTGTGATCACGAAAATTGCCTTAAAAAAAGCAGGGGAGATACAGAGTGCGGTCTGAGAAAGACACTTCCATACACTGAAGATCTCGTAAAAATGCTATATTTGCATATTGACATTATGATAGATTCGATGTAACATTACAATTGTAAAAATTAAATAAAGGTAAAATCTTCGGGGCAGGGTGAAATTCCCGACCGGCGGTATAGTCCGCGAGTCAAGGTTAAGGAAGTGAAGGCTTCCTGGTACCATGATTGATTTGGTGAAATTCCAAAACCGACAGTAAAGTCTGGATGAGAGAAGAGCAGTAGTCTTTTTCAAGCGTGATACGCCCCGATTTTCATATGTAAAATCGGGGTTTTTTTGTGCAATAAAGGCTAATGCTGCCGAGAATTTTCCTTTGATCAAAAAAGGAGAGATTATTATGAATATGGTTTCTAATTCAAAAGCAAGGTCACAGGTAAGTGTGGGTAAATTATTATCGGTAAGAACGCTGACAGTGGTAGCGATGCTGTCCGCTGTGGCTACAGTATTAATGCTGTTTGAGATTCCGTTGTGGTTTGCACCCTTCTTTTATAAGCTGGATTTCAGTGAGGTACCCGTAATGGTGGGAGCCTTTGCCCTGGGTCCTGTAGCAGGAATATTAATTGAACTTGTAAAAGTGTTACTGAATCTTGTTGTAAACGGTACGATTACTATGGGAGTCGGAGAGTTTGCCAACTTCCTGATTGGATGTTCCCTGGTGGTACCCGCGGCTATGATTTATCATAGAAAGAAGTCCTTTAAATCAGCATTGAACGGAATGATTGTGGGATCTTTATCTATGACTGTCATCGGCAGTGTTTTGAACGCTGTATTATTACTTCCGGTTTTTGCTTTCTTCATGAATACAACAATGGCGGATCTGATTGGTATCGGAACCGGTGTAAACCCTGCCATTACGAACCTATCCACCTTTATCATTCTGGCAGTAGCTCCTTTCAACCTGTTAAAGGGTGTGGTGGTGTCAGCAATCACCATGGTATTATATAAGCAAATCAGCACCGTAATTAAAGCTTTTACGAAATAATTGAATAAGTTATGATTGGAAAGAAGATAGGATTTTAATATCCTATCTTTTTTCTTATGTTTCTGTTATAATGTAAGGCAAATAAAACAGGCCATAATGGTTAGAACAATAAGGAAATGGAAGTAAGGCATGATTATAGAAAGTAACAGTGCAGAAGAAACCTATCAGCTGGGATTAGCACTTGGGAGCAAGGCACAGCGGGGAGAAGTATATTGCCTGAGCGGAGATCTGGGAGTAGGAAAGACGGTATTTACCCAGGGCTTTGCGAAAGGACTCGGAGTAACGGAGGATGTCAACAGTCCAACCTTTACCATCGTGCAGGAATATGAGGGAAGGGAAATGCCCTTCTATCATTTTGATGTATACCGGATTTCTGATATCGAGGAGATGGACGAGATCGGATATGAGGATTATTTTTACGGGAAAGGGGTATGCCTGATTGAATGGGCGGAGCTGATCTGGGAGCTCCTGCCGGAGAGCAGGATATCCGTTCATATCAAAAAGAACCTGGAGAAGGGCTTTGATTACCGGGAAATCACCGTAAAGGAAAAAAGAGTTGCAGGTATAATGTAAAAAAGGCCGGTCGGGCGGACTTATGGAGGTCATCATGAGATTATTGGCAATGGATAGTTCAGGTATGGTAGCTTCGGTTGCCATCGTTACGGAGGAAAGCTTACTGGCGGAATATACCGTTGATTATAAGAAGACGCATTCACAGACCCTGCTCCCTATGCTGGAAACAATAGCGAAAATGGTGGAGCTGGATTTAAAATCAGTGGATGGAATTGCCGTGGCAGCAGGGCCCGGATCCTTTACCGGATTACGGATCGGGTCAGCTACCGCCAAAGGGCTTGGGCTGGCGCTGGAAAAACCGATCATTGGGGTTCCTACTCTGGAAGGTCTGGCATATAATCTGTTCGGGACGGACAGGCTGATCTGTCCCATGATGGACGCCCGCAGAAACCAGGTATATACCGGACTTTATGAGTTTGTCCGGGAAGAACTGCAGGTAATATCGGAACAGAAGGCAGTTCCTGTGGAAGAGATCCTTGGGGAGATTAATACCTTAGGTCGGGAAGTTGTTTTTCTTGGTGATGCGGTTCCCGTATATCGGGAGCTGATCAGGGAAAGGACGAAGGTGAGCTTTAGCTTTGCACCGGTGCATTTAAGCAAACAGAGAGCAGGAGCAATTGGTGCTCTAGGTCTTCAATATTATAAGCAGAACAGGATAGAAACAGCTGCCGAACATGAACCGGTCTACTTAAGGGTGTCCCAGGCGGAACGGGAACGGGCGGAAAAGCTTAAGATGGAAGAATAGAGTTATGCTAGAAGAAATACGGAATGGAGATTTATTATGCTGATCCGAGACATGAAGGAAGCTGATCTGCCTGAAGTATGCAGGATAGAGCAGGAGATCTTCTCCGATCCCTGGAGCTATGAGGATTTTAGAGATTCCTACCTGAGTGAGAATAACAGTTATCTGATTGCCGAGGTGGACAGCGAGATTGCCGGTTATTGTGGCTATTGGGGAGTAGCGGATGAGGGATATATCTATAATGTGGCCGTCAGAGAGGAATACCGAAGGCAGCAGGTTGGCTATCGGATGCTGTCAGAGTTGATCTGGCAGGCTAAGGATAGGGGTATCACCGCCCTCACCCTGGAAGTGAGGCAGACCAATGAGGCGGCGAGACGTCTGTATGAGCGTCTGGGTTTTGTGAACGCCGGAATCCGCAAGGACTTTTACACGAAGCCTAAGGAGGATGCTGTTATAATGTGGCTGAAACCGATACAGCAATTCCCACTGTAAAAAACCTTATTTTAAGATTATAATGTTACTAAGGATAAGAACGTCCATAACTGTAATGTCTATTACAATGGATGCATCATGTCAGGAGGGAAAGTCGTGAAGAGGGCATTAAACGAAAAAAAAAGTGGGGAAGTTCATCTTTGCTGCAATTCATGTGGGAAAGACCTTAAGGTTGAAAATGGAATCCTGAGAGAGGATGCATTTGAGGCAACCAAAGAATGGGGATATTTTTCCGGCAGAGATATGGAGGTTCATCATTTTAACCTGTGCGAGGAATGCTATGATAAGATGATTTCCGGTTTTAAGATACCGGTTGAGGTAAAAAAGAAGCTGGAGGCTCTGTAAAACAAAAGGGAGTCGGTCGTAGGACCGGCTCCTTTTTTAACTTAAATCTGGACATTTAATAGTAAATACTGCTAAAATGTAATAGACTATGTTATATGAAATTAAGAATTGTGGTAAAATGTGATTGATACCAGTAAGAAAGGCTTGGATTACTTATGTTGGATGTATGTTTATTAGGCACAAGCGGTATGATGCCCCTGCCTGGCAGATGGCTGACGGCGCTTATGACAAGATATAACGGTAGCAGTTTGTTGATTGATTGCGGAGAAGGCACCCAGATAGCCATCAGGGAAAAGGGCTGGAGCTTTCATTCCATTGATATCATCTGTTTTACGCATTATCACGGAGACCATATCAGCGGACTTCCCGGACTTCTGCTTTCCATGGGAAATGCAGAGAGGACGCAGCCGGTGGTCTTGATCGGTCCGAAGGGATTGGAGAGGGTAGTAAACTCCCTGCGGGTCATAGCGCCGGAGCTCCCCTTCGAACTGGAATTCATTGAGCTGGAAGGACCGCAGCAGACGATAGAGAAGAACGGATATATCATCGATGCATTTCAGGTAAAGCATAATGTTACCTGTTATGGCTACAGCCTGATGATAAAGCGTGGCGGCAGATTTTATGCGGAAAGAGCGGAGGAATATCAGATTCCTCAGCGGTATTGGAATCGCCTTCAGAAGGGCGAGACGATAGAGGAGGATGGAAAAGTATATACTCCGGAGATGGTTCTTGGTCCGGCACGGAAGGGGATTAAACTGACCTATTGTACCGATTCCAGACCGGTCAAGTCCATATCAGATCATGCCCAGGCTTCGGACCTGTTCATCTGCGAGGGGATGTACGGTGAAAATGAGAAGGACACGAAAGCCAAGGAATATAAGCATATGACTTTTACAGAAGCTGCGAAGCTTGCAGAAGCGGCAGGGGTGGCGGAGCTTTGGCTGACCCATTACAGCCCTTCCCTAATCAGACCGGAGGACTTTATCGGTGAAGCCAGACGGATTTTCCCGAATACGAAACCGGGAAAGGACAGGAAAAGCATAACATTGGAATTTGACAAGAATGAATGAACCGGAATTTAAATGGCAGTCAGGATATCGGGTTTCCTCATACCAACCGATATATATAATGAAGGGACATGAAAGGTGTTAAGTACTTTGCAACAATCAGACGTTACAAAGTACCGGGGATAAGGAGGTGCTGAAATGGGAAATGCAGCAAAGAGGATTACATCTGTTATAGTAACCATAGTAATCATTGCAATCATTGCTTCATTATTCTATCTGGATTGGTCACAAAAATCCAGTGAGAAGGAGAAGGCAAATAATAAGACCCTTACGGAAGCAGGAAAACTTCTGGAACGGGATCTGGAGACCAACTATCCCGAGACACCGAGGGAGGTAGCAAAATATTACAGTAATATTACGAAGGTACTTTTCTCAGGACTTAAGGATGATGAAGTGGAGGCACTGGCGAAGAAAGTGCTTGAGCTATATGATGAAGAGTTTCTTATGAATAATCCTGAAACGACTTATCTTAAGGACCTTTACTCCGAGATAGCAGCCTGGAATGAAGCAGAGCGGAAGATCACGAACTTCCTTCTGGTAAATGAAGATAAGGATGAACGATGGGAACAGGACGGGAGAGAATATGCTAACGTTATTGTATCATATTATACACTGGATAAAACGAAGGGCTCCCAGACCAGGAATTATCTGATGAGAAAGAGTGAAGACGGGAAATGGAAGATTCTCGGCTGGAAGTATATGACGGAGGATTAATATGACAAAGGACATTTATATTTTAGCAATCGAAACCTCCTGTGATGAAACAGCGGCCGCAGTTGTGAAGAACGGAAGGGAGGTCCTGTCGAATATAATATTCTCCCAGATAGATCTGCATAAGCTCTATGGGGGAGTCGTACCTGAGATTGCGTCAAGAAAGCACATAGAAAAGATCAATCAGGTGATTGAGGAAGCACTTACGGCAGCAGGGGTTACCCTGCAGGAAATCGATGCGATCGGTGTGACCTATGGACCCGGATTAGTCGGAGCTCTGCTGGTCGGAGTTGCGGAGGCAAAGGCAATCAGCTTTGCAGCCGGGAAACCTCTGGTCGGTGTTCATCATATAGAAGGCCACATTTCCGCTAATTATATAGAAAGTAAGAATTTAGAACCACCATTTTTGTGTCTGGTGGTATCCGGCGGGCATACCCATCTCGTCCTGGTAAAGGCTTATGGGGAGTATCAGATTATTGGAAAGACCAGAGATGATGCTGCGGGTGAAGCTTTTGATAAGGTTGCCCGTGCGATTGGTTTGGGTTATCCGGGAGGACCTAAGATCGATAAGCTGGCGAAGGAAGGGAATCGGGAGGCAATTGCATTTCCCAGGGCTCAGATAGAAGGTTCCCCCTATGATTTCAGTTTCAGCGGCTTAAAATCAGCAGTACTGAACTATATTAATTCCATGGAAATGAAGAATACCGAGGTTAACCGGGCAGATGTTGCTGCTTCCTTCCAGCATGCAGTGGTAGATGTGCTTGTTACCAGAGCGGTTGCGGCAGCTAAGGATTACGGAATGAAACAGGTTGCCATTGCCGGTGGTGTTGCAGCAAACTCCACGCTTCGCACGGCTTTGGCGGAGGCCTGCAAAGAAAACGGACTAGACTTTTACTATCCCTCCTTAATCTACTGTACGGATAATGCTGCAATGATTGGAACTGCCGCTTACTATGAGTTTACTAAGGGAGTAAGAAGCGGCCTTGAACTAAATGCTGTACCGAACCTTAAGATCGGGGAAAGGTAGAAGGCGATAACCAAAAGTGTATTGTTTTCAGACGTATTTACGGGATACGCTCATTTGGGATAGGAATAACAGAAGGCTTAGTGAGGTAAGATAGGATGGAGAAGCACAAAATTACTGCAATCATATTGGCGGCCGGACAGGGAAAAAGAATGAACCAGTCGGTGGCGAAACAGTATCTGGAACTAAAAGAAAAGCCCACCCTGTTTTATTCACTGAAAGCCTTTGAAGACAGCAGCGTAGATGAGATTATCCTGATGACAGTGTCCGGACAGATAGATTATTGTAAAGAGAATATTGTGCACAGGTATAATTTTAGTAAGGTTACCCGGGTACTGGAGGGCGGTGAAGAACGTTATGATTCTGTTTTTCGGGCTCTTACAGCAATCGGACAGACAGATTATGTATTAATTCATGATGGAGCCAGACCCTTCATAACAGTTGATTTCATTGAGAAGATGATCTCCGGGGTTTTGAATCATGGAGCATGTATTCCGGGAACTCCGGTAAAGGAGACGATTAAGGTCGTGGATGAGGATGGCTTTATCAGTTCAACTCCGGATCGTTACTGCCTATGGGCAGCCCAAACCCCCCAAGCCTTTGAATATAGTTCTATCAGAAAGGCCTATGAGTTGATGTATATAGACGAAGCGAGAAGTAATATCACAGATGATGCGATGGTATATGAAGCTTATACGAAGAAACGTGTGAAAATGCTTATGGGAGACTATAATAATCTTAAGCTTACGACACCCGAAGATTATACCCGTGCGAAAGCCTTGGCGATGGAATTGTTATAGTACGGATGGTGTTTTGTTTACTAGGGATTGATGTTTCCGGGTTCTGCAGTTAGCGCTGAAGCAGGACCTTTTTCCATGTACTGGGCATGCTGGAAATCATAGTGTTGTAATTGCTTGAGTTTTAAGAAAAAATGAAACAATTTGCTGATGTATAATTCAAAACCTCTTGACACAAGATATTTAAGATGATATACTAGCTAAGCGACGTTTGGA
>JAEZJW010000135.1 GCA_023415595.1 Bacillota bacterium | reverse complement strand
CCTCTTCATATTCAAATAGTTCTTATATTGGTCATTAGAATAATTCCAATTTAATAAACAGCTTGTTAATTATAGCACAGGTTAAGGTCTTATGCAATACCTAAAAGACAATTTTGGTCTTTTTGATGGTCTCGATAAATTCCTGATTGGTTTTCGTACGCAGGAACATATCAATAATCCTCTCCAGGGCTTCCTCAGACTTTAAGCCTCCCAGTGCCTTTCGCATCAGATAGCTTGCCTCCATCTCCGGCTGGGTTAAGAGGAGATCTTCCCTTCTGGTACTGGATCTGGGCAGGTCGATTGCGGGGAAGATCCGCTTCTCGGAAAGATTCCGGTCAAGCACAAGCTCCATGTTACCGGTTCCTTTGAATTCCTCGAATACCACATCATCCATTCTGCTGCCGGTATCCACCAGTGCAGTAGCTAAGATGGTCAGACTGCCGCCCTCCCTCATATTTCTGGCGGCACCAAAAAACTTCTTCGGCATATGAAGAGCAGCCGGGTCAAGTCCTCCGGAGAGTGTTCTTCCACTTGGCTGAACGGTCAGGTTATATGCCCTGGCCAGTCTTGTGATGCTGTCAAGCAGAATGACTACATCCTGTTTATGCTCCACCAGACGCTTCGCCCGTTCTATTACCATCTCTGATACACGCTTATGGTTCTCGGGAAGCTCATCAAAGGTGGAGTAGATTACCTCCACATTTTTCCCCTCAATCGATTCCTTAATATCCGTTACTTCCTCTGGACGCTCATCAATTAGTAATATAATCAGTCTCATATCGGGATGATTCTTTGTGATGGCCTTGGCGATCTGCTTCAGAAGAGTGGTTTTACCTGTCTTAGGCTGGGAGACAATCATACCTCTCTGTCCCTTGCCAATCGGAGAAATCAGATCCACCATTCTCATTGACACTCCGGTTCCGGGAGTCTCCAGGTGAATTCTTTCATTCGGGAATATCGGTGTCAGATCCTCAAACTTCTTCCGTCTCTGTGCTTCATTCGGATGAAACCCGTTCACTGCCTTAATAAAGAGAAGGGCGGAAAATTTCTCGGTCTGGCTTCTTACTCTTGTATTCCCTTCTACGATATCGCCGGTCTTAAGATTGAATCGTCGAATCTGTGCCGGTGAAACATAGACGTCATTCTCACCCGGCAGATAATTATCACAACGGATAAAACCATAACCGTCAGGAAGCACTTCCAGAATGCCCACCTTCGTTTCCCCGCTATCCAGCTGTTCCAATTCAGATTGACTTACGGAGGGCCTTCTGTCTTCCCTTGCGGTCATCACCTGCGCTCCGCCAGAAAGCCGTTCCTCTCTGTACTGTTCTTCCATCTGTTCCACCTGCTTCACAGGGCTTACATCACGGGGAGCACTTTTCTCTTCCTTGGGCATTGTTTTCTCTTCAACAGCAGTGCTTTTTACTTCCTGCTTCACGAGATCATTCTTGCTTATTGCTTCAACCAATTCACTCTTTTTCAATGCTGTTATATTCTTCAGTCCTCTTTCTTTAGCCAATTCTCTAAGATTAATCAGTGTCATTGAATCATAATGCGTATCCATCATTTCAGCTCCTTTGATTTATAGGTTGGATTTCATGGGGAATTCAGTAGAGATGATTTAGAATTAAAATCCCATTCGGGATATTATCCATAGATAACTTTATTTACGTAAATTATATTATACACCTTGTCCCAAAGAAAGAAAAGTATTTTCTAAAATTATGCAAATGATGACTTGTTACTATTCAGTCCTCCGGTTTTGCCAGGACCTGGGAGGAAATGTTCCCATGGATGAGACGCTCCCGCTTAGATACATTACGTAACGGTACATAAGGTTCTGAAATACAGAACCTAAGTACCGACGAATGAATATACTCACCATGGAAATCATTTCTCCTCGGTCCTATGCAATATTCATTAGTTAGGGCTGAATAGTAACAATGTATTAGGGCTACGGAAATGATTTACTTGATTAAAAAAAAGCATAGTGCTAATATGATAGGATAAATGAATTAAGGTGGAATAAGTATGGACATAAACGAAAAGGCATTGCTAATGCATGAGAGCTGGAACGGAAAACTGGAGATAACCTCGAAGTGCCATGTAAACTCAAAGGAGGATCTGGCCATCGCATATACTCCGGGCGTAGCACAACCCTGCCGTGTAATAGCTGAGGATAAATCGGCGGCATACCGGTATACCATGAAAGCCAACACGATAGCCGTCATATCGGACGGGAGTGCTGTACTGGGCCTCGGCAATATCGGACCCTACGCAGCCATGCCGGTCATGGAAGGAAAGGCCGTACTATTCAAGGAATTTGGTGGAGTAAATGCTATTCCAATCTGCCTGGATACCCAGGATACAGAGGAAATCATCCGTACTATTGTTAATATTGCTCCTGCCTTCGGAGGGATTAACCTGGAGGACATCTCCGCTCCCCGATGCTTTGAGATAGAAGAGCGTCTGAAGGAGCTTCTGGATATTCCGGTTTTCCACGATGATCAGCACGGAACTGCTATCGTCGTACTTGCTGGTGCCATCAATGCACTGAAGGTTACCGGTAAACAAAAAGAAGACTGTATTGTTGTGATTAACGGAGCCGGTTCTGCCGGTATCGCAATTGCGAAGCTCCTATTATCCTATGGGTTCCGGAATGTTACCCTTTGTGACAGAGAGGGAATCATATCAAGTAGCTATCCGAATTTGAATTGGATGCAGCAGCAGATGCTCTCTGTTACCAATCTGAACGATAAAAAAGGAACTCTCTCGGATGCCCTGGTTGGTGCGGACCTGTTTGTAGGTGTCTCGGCACCCGGAGTCGTAACAAAAGAGATGGTCGCCACCATGAACCGGGATTCGATCCTCTTTGCCATGGCTAATCCTATTCCTGAAATCATGCCGGATCTTGCGAAGGAAGCCGGTGCCAGGATAATTGCCACCGGACGATCCGATTTCCCGAACCAGGTGAATAATGTCGTAGCTTTCCCCGGAATATTCAAAGGAGCTCTGGAAGGCCATGCCGTTCAGATCACGGAGGAAATGAAGCTGGCTGCAGCTGAAGCCATCGCCGGACTTGTGAGTGAAGCAGAGCTTCATGCGGATAACATCATGCCCCAACCCTTCGATCCCAGAGTCAGGGATGCGGTCAGCGATGCAGTGAAAGCTCATATATCATTTAGGCTAAACTAACGAAGAAGTAAAATGGTAATCAGTGAGTCTTGCTGCTATCTAGCATAGGAAAGGCGGATGGGTTTGGATATTGGCAGAAACAGCTTTTGGGGAGAGAAGAGATATCATTCCCTGGATTACGAGTTGAAGAAGGTCTATGGCAGTAAGCTCTATAAGCTGTCTTTAAACGGTGGAATGAGCTGCCCGAACCGGGATGGTACCCTGGGAACCCGTGGCTGTATCTTCTGCAGTGAAGGCGGCTCAGGTGATTTTGCCGCATCTTTCTGTTCATCGGCGGCCAAGCAGCTGGAAGAAGCGAAGGTCCATGTCTTAAATAAGCTGTCCGGTAAGTCTGACCTTAGGTTTATCGCTTATTTTCAGGCTTATACGAATACGTATGCCCCTGTCAGCTATCTCAGGCAGATCTTTATGGAAGTTATGGAGCAGCCGGAGGTGGCCATCCTGTCCATCGCTACCAGACCGGATTGTCTGGGTCCTGAGGTGCTTGATCTGCTCGCCGAGCTGAACCGGATCAAACCGGTATGGGTAGAGCTGGGATTGCAGACCATGCATGAGAAATCAGCTGAGTTCATCCGCAGAGGCTTTTCTTTGAATGTTTTCGAGGGAGCCGTTGACCGGCTCCATGAGTTGGGTATTACCACGATTGTCCATACAATTCTGGGCTTGCCAAAGGAAACAAAACATGATATGTTAAAAACCATGGAATATATAGGCAAACAACCCGTACAGGGCATAAAGCTGCAGTTGCTCCACGTTTTACGGGGCACAGATCTGGGCATGCTTTATGAAGAGGGACAATTTACCGAGGTCCTATCCTTTGAGGCTTATATTGATCTGGTAATTTCCTGTCTTGAACTTCTGCCGGAGGAGCTGGTTATTCACCGGATTACCGGTGACGGTCCGAAGAAGCTGTTACTGGCGCCCTTATGGAGCGCTGATAAGAAGAGGGTTCTGAACCGAATTCACAGCGAGATGAAAGCAAGGGATACCTGGCAGGGCAAGATGCACGATAAGCAGATTAGTCCATGATAAACAGAGCACCTTACAAGCTTGCTTGATAAGGTGGGATAATTGATACGTTAAAATATAAGTTTAAGGAGGTGCCCCTATGCAGTCCGATACCTTTATGTTATATAAGCTGATGATCCTCTATATACTTAGCAGAGTGAATTTTCCTCTGACGAATGCTCAGCTGACCGCCTTCATACTGGAGAAGGAATATACGAATTACTTTAATATACAACGGGCAATCTCTGAACTTATCGATGATGCTTTCATCTCAGCGAAGACCATTCGGAATAGCTCCCTGTATCGGATTACTGAAACCGGGACAGAAACGCTGTTATTCTTCGATAACATGATTTCCTCAGGTATTAAAGAGGATATTGAAGTTTATCTGGCTGAGAATAAATATGAGTTGCAGGAAGAGGTATCTACCTCTGCTGACTTCTATCAGGTTAAAAAGGGTGAATTTGCTGCCCACCTCTGTGTAACAGAGAGGGAAAGCCCTATTATTGATCTTACCTTAGTTGTAACTACCGAGGAAGAAGCTGCAAGACTATGCAGCAACTGGAGAGAGAAAAGCTCCGAGGTTTATTCTTATCTGATGTCTTCCTTACTGGATCAGAAATAATCGAAAGGCTCCACGGCTGAAGTGATCTATCCTTCCTGCCCGGAGCCTTTTTTTATGGGAATTCACATGAGATATCAATCATTGCAGGTATATCGCCATACTTTGTTCCTCTGTCTAATATTTACTCTGTCCGGCCATCCTCCCGGTTGAAGCCACAGATTCCTTCGATACATTCCCATATCTCTTCCCTGCCCTGTTTCGTCAGAGATGAGAACGGTATGATTCTGGTTCCGGGAACCACCTTCAGACCTTCCCTGATTATTTTGATCTGCTTGTCCGTCTGGCTCCGATTAATCTTGTCCAGCTTGGTTGCGATAATAATCGGATGAAAGCCCTGATAAACGATCCATTCATACATGGTCCGGTCATTTTCCGAGGGTTCATGGCGGATATCCAGGAGTAGAAAGACAATCTTAAGCTGCTTTGATTTCTTCAGGTAGCGCTCTATCATCTTACCCCATTTTTCCTTCACCGTGAGGGCTACCTTAGCGTAACCGTAACCAGGAAGATCCACAAAATACAGCTCGTCATTGATATTATAAAAATTAATCGTCTGCGTCTTGCCCGGCTGAGCCGAGGTACGGGCTAACGATTTTCTATTCATGAGGGCATTGATCAGTGATGATTTCCCTACGTTCGATTTACCGGCAAATGCAATCTCCGGTTTGTCATTCTCAGGAAGAACGCTGGTGATGCCACATACGGTCTCCAGGGTACAGTTTTTAATTATCATCTCTTGTGACCTCCTCAATTACTAATTCATTACCTTCTGTAACATGCATCAAGGGGGTTTTGCATACTGCAAAACCCCCATATGGTTCAAATATCTTAATTATACATCATTGCTCCGGGAATTCTTAGGCAATTTCGCCCTTACTCTTTTTTGAGGTCCGTTTCGTAATCGGCTTTCTGGCTACATTCTCCTCCGAAAGCTCCAACCTCGGTTTCTCGGTACCCAGAACCGCATCCTTCGTAATGATACATTTAATTGCCTTCGTATCGGAAGGAATATTATACATAGAATCCATCATGACGGATTCCATAATCGCACGGAGTCCTCTTGCACCAATCTTTCTCTTGAAGCTTTGCTTAGCGATCTCAGCCAGAGCCTCATCTTCAAAAATCAGCTCTACACCATCCATCTCAAACAGCTTCTTATACTGCTTCGTAATCGCATTCTTCGGCTCGGTCAGAATTCTGATCAGAGCTTCCTCGTCCAGAGAATCCAGTGCGACGCATACCGGTACTCTGCCCACGAACTCAGGTATTAATCCGAATTTGATTAAATCCTGTGGCATTACCTGACGGAACAGCTCACCGACATTCGTCTTATTCTTCTCTATGATCTGTGCGTTGAAGCCAATTGTTTTCTGGCCGATTCGGGATTCGATGATCTTCTCCAGTCCATCAAAAGCACCACCGCAGATGAACAGGATATTGGTAGTATCGATCTGTATGAATTCCTGGTGGGGATGCTTTCTTCCTCCCTGCGGGGGAACGCTTGCAACAGTACCCTCCAGAATCTTAAGCAGAGCCTGCTGTACTCCTTCACCGGATACATCTCTGGTGATGGAGGTATTCTCGGACTTTCTGGTAATCTTATCAATCTCATCGATATAGATGATACCGTACTCTGCCCGGTCAATATCAAAATCTGCAGCCTGAATGAGCTTAAGGAGTATGTTCTCTACATCCTCGCCAACATATCCGGCTTCTGTCAATGCCGTAGCATCAGCTATCGCAAAAGGAACATTCAACAGCTTTGCCAGAGTCTGTGCCAGGTATGTTTTACCGGAACCGGTCGGTCCGATCATCAGGATATTACTTTTCTGTAATTCAACATCCAGATCCTTCTCAGTAAGCACTCTTTTATAATGGTTATAAACAGAGACCGCAAGAACCTTCTTTGCTTCCTCCTGGCCAATTACATGCTGATCCAGAAAGTTCTTGATTTCGACCGGTTTTAATAGATTGATGTCTGAATTGGCAACCGTATCGCCATCAAATTCTTCCTCAATAATTTCACTGCATATCTCGATACATTCATCGCAGATATATACGCCCGGTCCTGCGATCAGCTTTCTGACCTGATCCTGTGTCTTATTACAAAAGGAGCATCTCAGCTGTTTTCTGTCATCTACTTTTCCTGCCACTGCTTAATCACCTCATTCTCTCTGTAGTGCAAAGCGAACCGGCACTTATCTATGAGCTAAAATGCCATCAATAATTCCGTATTCCTTTGCTTCCTCTGCCATCATATAGAAGTCTCTCTCTGTATCTACTTCAATGACTTCCAGAGGTTTTCCGGTGTTTTTGGCTAGTATTTCATTTAACCTTTTTCTAGTCTTGATAATATTATCAGCAACTATTTTAATATCAGTTGCCTGACCCTTCGCACCACCGGAGGGCTGATGGATCATGATTTCCGAATTCGGCAGCGCAAATCTCTTACCCTTAGTTCCGCCTGACAGCAGGAATGCACCCATGCTGGCTGCCATTCCGATACAGATTGTTGAAACATCACTCTTAATATAATTCATAGTATCATAGATTGCCATACCTGCGGTTACGGATCCCCCGGGGCTGTTAATATAGAAATTAATATCCTTACCGGGATCCTCTGCCTCTAAGAATAACATCTGTGCAACAATCAGGCTCGCAGTAACATCATTCACTTCTTCACCCAAAAATATAATTCTGTCTTTTAATAATCTGGAGTAGATATCGTAGCTTCTTTCGCCACGGCTGGTCTGCTCTATGACATAAGGCACTAAACTCATCTTGTATTCCTCCTTTTCTTATCGGTACCGGAAGCTCATCTTACGTTTGCTTCCGGCGATTTCTAAGTGTTTATTTATACTTCTTTAGCAGCTGCAACTACAAGGTCAACTGCTTTCTGGACAGCGATATCAGCCTTAATCTGATCTCTTTCCTTCTCACCGATCAGCTCCTTCAGCTTATCTGCTTCCATCTGGTAGGCTGTCGCCATATCAGCTAATTCCTTCTCTAATTCTTCCTCGGAAACCTCGATCTTCTAAGCCTTAGCTACTGCTTCAGCACCAGTCTGCTCTGGATTCTCTTCACTGCCTGCGGCCTTAAGCTCTCAAAGAACTTCTTGGCATCCATACCGGTATACTGGAAATACTGCTCGATGGATAATCCCTGATACTTCATTCTCTGTGCGAAATCTTCAGCAATCTGGTTAGCCTGAGCTGTAATCATCGGTTCGGGAATATCCATGACTGCCTTCTCGATAATCTTGTCAACTACTTCATTTTCTTTCGCAGTCTTTAATTCCTTCTCTTTGGTTTCCTTTATTGTAGCCTTGATATTTTCCTTGTATTCATCCAGAGTATCAAATTCTGAAACATCCTGAGCGAACTCATCATCCAGTACAGGAAGCTCCTTCAGCTTGATCTCCTTAATCTTAACCTTGAAAAGTGCAGGTTTTCCGGCAAGTTCCTTCGCCTGGTATTCCTCAGGGAAGGTAACATTAACCTCAACCTCGTCGCCGGTATTCTTACCAATTAACTGATCCTCGAAATTATCAATGAAGGAGTGGGAACCGATCGTCAGGGAATAATCCTCGCCCTTACCGCCTTCAAAAGCATTACCATCTACAAAGCCTTCAAAGTCAATCACTGCGATATCGCCGGATTGTACGACTCTGTCATCCACGGTGATCATTCTGGAGTTCTGCTCCAGCTCACGGTTAATTCGTGCCATGATCTCGTCCTCAGTAACAGCTGCTTCCTTCTTCTCGACCTCAACTCCCTTATAGGTGCCTAAGGTTACTTCCGGCTTTAACGCTACTTCTGCTGTAAAAATAAAGGACTTTCCCTTCTCTACCTGGACAATATCAATCTCAGGTCTGGATACAATGTCCAGTCCGCTCTCATTCGCTGCTTTCTCATAAGCTTCAGGAATGATTTCATTGGCTGCATCCTCATAAAAGATGCTGGGTCCATACATTTTCTCAATGACTGCTCTGGGAGCCTTACCTTTACGGAAGCCCTGGATATTGATTTTGTTCCTATTCTTAAGATATGCCTTTTCGATTGCACTCTCAAATTCTTCAGCGGAAGCCTCTATTGTAAGCTTTGCCATGTTTTTCTCTAATTTTTCAATCTGTAAACTCATTCTATTATTTCCTCCTTGTTTTATGTACCTCAGTTGTTTTACCGATGTTCCTTACTAGACGGAGAATCGATCATTCTCCAAATAAATATCCGAATATGTTGGGTAAATTACCTGTGAAGTACTATGTCTGAACTACAGACATTTTGACATTAGTATATTATAACATATGAATTCTGTAAATACCATAATTTATTTCTCTATGATATGACCCCGGTCCTTCATTACCTGGATGATGCTATTAACGCATTCTTCACAGATCTCATTGGTTTTCGCTTCAGCCATGACACGGATCACCGGCTCGGTTCCGCTTTCACGGACCAGGATCCTGCCATCCTGCCCCAAACTCTGCTCCATCCGGCTGGTCACCGCTACAACAGCTTCGTCCTCTCTGGCAGCCTTCTTATCCCTCACCTTAACATTCTTCATCAGCTGCGGGAAGATGGTAACATCCTTATGAAGCTCCGAGAGCTTGGCTTTGCTCTCCAGCATGACCTCCATCAGCTTAAGGGAAGTTAGGATACCATCTCCGGTCGTGGCATTCTTGCTGAATATGATATGCCCGGACTGCTCGCCACCAATGGCATGACCGTTTGCAAGCATATTCTCATATACATATTTATCACCGACTGCTGTTTTCTCGTAACGGATGCCCCTTCGGTCGAGCGCCTGATATAATCCAAGATTAGACATAATCGTTGTGACGATTGTGTTGTTTGCCAGCTCTCCCCGATCCTTCATATAGACTCCGCATAAATACATGATAAGATCACCATCTATAATATTGCCCATATCATCGACTGCCAAACATCGATCTGCATCACCGTCAAAGGCAAAACCTACATCAAGGCTATTTTCCACAACAAATTTACGGAGGTCTTCCATATGGGTGGAGCCACAATCCAGGTTAATATTTGTTCCGTTCGGTTCTCCGTTAATCACATAAGTTTTCGCTCCGAGTGCGTCAAAAACACCTTTGGCAACCGTTGTCGCAGAGCCATTCGCCAGATCAAGTCCAATTCTCATATCCTTAAAGGATCTGGTTGCCAACGATATCAGATACCCGATATAACGGTTTCTGCCGATCGCATAGTCTACAGTTCTTCCGATATCCTCCCTGCATGCCAGGGGAAGGTTATCCTCCTTACAGTCTATGTATTCCTCAATCAGTTTCTCCACTTCTGCTTCCAGCTTGTAGCCGTTTCCGTTAATTACTTTAATTCCGTTATCATAATATGGGTTATGGCTTGCTGATATCATAATTCCGCAGTCAAAGCCTTCTGTCCTGACAACATGGGAGATGCTGGGTGTTGGGGTGACATGAAGAAGATAAACATCAGCCCCGCTGGCTGTAAGTCCTGCCACCAAAGAATACTCAAACATATAACTGGATCTTCTGGTATCTTTACCAATCACTATTTTAGCTTTATGGTCCTTGCTGTAATAATAACCCAGGAACCTTCCTACTTTATAAGCATGTGTAACCGTAAGATCAACATTAGCCTCCCCACGAAAACCATCCGTGCCAAAATATTTGCCCATTTACAAATTCCTTTCTGACATATTATTAAGTATCCGGTGAATGGATATCTTTTAAACATTCTTTATTAATATATGCTGCCTATTTCTTCTAAATCGTAGTTTCTCATATTTTGTTCTACTCATTTTAACATATTGCAAAAATATTTGGAATGATAAAATTCAAAAATGTCAGCTTCGCAGACATTATGTGAATCATGATCAAAAAAACATCACCGGAAAAAACCGGTGATGTTTTTTATCAGCTTATGCTGACTCATGATATAAAATTACTGACCTGAACCTGACATGGACTGTTCCTGGTTTCTGATCATACGCTTAACCATTTCTCCACCTACGGAACCGTTCTGTTTACTTGTTAAGTCACCATTGTAACCCTGCTTTAACGGAACGCCAAGTTCGTTAGCAATCTCCATCTTAAAGCGATTGAGAGCTTCTCTTGCCTGAGGAACCTCTGCTCTGTTAGATCCACTGTTATTGTTATTTGCCATAAATTTCACCTCCATTTTGTTTAATCAAAGCAATCAACTTACAAAATCATCTGAATGTAGGTTCAGCGGTTCACTTAATGCTCCGGATCTCCGGTTCACTATCCTGACCAGATCTATGGTCAATGACCTGATCTGATCATTTATTACCGCGAGTGATTTTTGTATTTGTATTGCCTGTAATCTTATTGTTGACAAAGGAGGGATTTATTATGATGGTAATTAATGTTACCCTTTCCACTGTTTGATAATGCGACATTTATTATCATTTCATAATCATTTTTTAACTGCACAGACCCGCTAAAAAAAGAAAATAAGCTATAATCACCAAACATGCCATCTTGGAGAAAATCAATGTTTCTATCCGGCATATCCTCCTCATATACATATACAAATCATACCTCGGAGGACTCTTCATGCTAACGCTCCTCAAATCCATCAATCAGTTTCTTTGGGGTATTCCAATGCCGGCCCTGCTGTTTGGAGCTCATATTTACTTTACAGTTCATCTTAGGGGTGTTCAACGGCATATCGGTAAGGGAATCCGAATGTCCGTTACACCGGAAAAGGGCGCCGATGGGGATCTGAGCGGCTTCGGAGCGCTGACTGCTACTCTTGCAGCCACCATCGGTACGGGTAATATAGTTGGTATATCCACCGCAGTGGCTTTGGGCGGTCCCGGAGCCATTCTCTGGTGCTGGCTCACAGGAATCCTTGGTATGGCAACCTCCTATGCAGAATGCTTCCTAGGAGTATTATACCGGCGCAGGACTGAGGACGGTACCTATATCGGCGGCCCTATGTATGCCCTGGAATATGGCTTGAATAAGAAGTGGCTGGCGATTCTGTTCAGCTTCTTCACATTGATTGCCTCCTATGGTGTCGGGTGTTCCACCCAAGCCAGGGCTGTTACTGAGACAGTCCGTACACTTTGGGGTATCCCGGAATTTGCAGCGGGTATTATTATCTCCGTCCTTGTCGGACTTGTCATTGTGGGTGGAATCAATTCCATCGGAAAAATATGCACGAAGCTGGTACCGGCGATGGGTGCCTTCTATATTCTCGGCTGTATGGTCCTGCTAGTCATTAACTTCCCCTATCTTCTGGAAGCCACCCGCTATATCCTTCATTCCGCCTTCCTTCCTGCGAAGCTTCCGGCTGCAGTTGCAGGCGGTTTTATCGGCAGTACGGTAAAATCAGCAGCAAGGTATGGAATTGCCAGGGGACTGTTCACAAATGAAGCCGGGTTAGGCTCTGCAGCTATCGCAGCCGCCGGTGCTAAGACCTCCCACCCCTCAAGACAGGCGCTCATTTCTATGAGTGCAACCTTCTGGGATACTGTAGTCATGTGCGCAATCACAGGGCTGGTCATTACGACTAACCTGATCCGCTATCCTGCTTCTGCCGAAGGTTATTCGTTTGCAGAACTAACCACTGCCGCCTTTGATGCAATACCATATGGGAGCATCATACTCGGTATCTCTCTGATCGCCTTCGCAACAGCAACCTTAATTGGCTGGTCCTATTTTGGAGAGAAGGCTGTGGAATATCTATTTGGCAAAAACGGAATCAACACCTACCGCCTTTGCTACATCCTGATGATCTTCGTCGGTTCTGTTATGTCACTTGATTTAGTATGGGAGCTTACCGATTTTGTCAATGCATTAATGGCTTTGCCTAACCTGATCTGCCTGTTCCTGCTGCGGAAGAAGATCACGCCTTATCTGACCGGAAAGCGTCAGCAATGAGGAGGATAGCCCGGCTCTATGGCTGATAATGGCGATATTGAATCGCCCCGGCTAATTTGGTAGCCTCTTCTCCACTCAACAGCTTTGTCACCAAGGCTAAGGAGAAATCGATTGCAGTTCCCATACCTCTGGAGGTTACTATGTTGCCGTCGGTAACCACATCTGCATCCTGATATCTGGCTCCAAGGAGGCTCTCCTCATTTCCCGGGTAGCAAGTTGCGCATTTACCGTTCAGGAATCCTTTGGTTCCAAGAATCCTGGGTGCTGCACAGATCGCTGCCAGATCCTTACCTTTCTCATGAAATGTCTTCAACAGCCGGCTTAACCCATCATGCTTTGCCAAATTTACGGTACCGGGCATTCCTCCGGGCAGAACAAGCATGTCCGCCTCCAGATAATCCGTATCCTCAAACAGGATATCAGCAACTGTCGTAATTCCATGGGATCCTGTCACAAGCTCACTGCCGGTTACCGAGACCATAGTTATCTCGATTTTTGCCCTGCGAAGCATGTCCACCACCGTTAATGCCTCAATTTCTTCAAAACCCTCTGCTAAAAAGATATAAACCTTAGCCATATGATAACTCCTTCCATCCGTTTTGATTTAAGATTGCCTGTCCTCTATATACTTTTATTATAGCATAAATCAAAAATGAATAAAATACTCTCCGGAACTAACGAATGCGGGAAGGGAAGCAGAAGACCTTTCCTGTAGGATCCTTCGACTTCCCTTCCCTTGTTTCTATAGTAGCTATATTACTGTAATATACAGGAAGCAGCCTGTGCTCCTCATCTGCGGATTAGGCTTATGCTTCTACTCTCAGGCTGGATACTCCGACATTTTTAAGAGTTAGAATCGGTTTGCATTCAGATTTCTTTCTCCCGTGGTTTACAGCACATACCTCAAGAAGATAACAATCATCATAGGGTACTTCAAATTCAAAGCAGCCACAGCAGCTGACTATTTCACAGTAAAGCTGAACCTTTGTATCCCCACAAATCTTATATAATTTCACTTCAAAGTCATGATTGCCACAGCAGCTGCATCCCCAGATACATCCCAGAATTATTCCGGGCTTAATCTTGCAGTCCGGCTTACATGCGACTTCACGATACTCTACACGCATCCTGATATTAGGGCAGGGCATAGGCACTCTGACAGGATAAGGTCTGTACTCGATCCGGACAGCTTGTTCCGGACATATCGGACAAGGCTCCGGTGTCGGGCAGACGGGGCAAGGTTCAGGCGTCGGACAAACAGGACAAGGCGCTGGTATCGGGCAGGGTTCCGGTGTAGGACAGGTTGGACAAGGCACCGGTGCCGGGCACGGTTCCGGTGTAGGACAGGTCGGACAGGGCGCAGGTGTCGGGCAGGGCGCCGGTGTAGGACAGGCAGGACATGGTGCAGGTGTCGGGC
>JAEZJW010000039.1 GCA_023415595.1 Bacillota bacterium | reverse complement strand
TAGCGAAGGACGGATTTGAACCGCCGACACTGCGGGTATGAACCGCATGCTCTCGCCAACTGAGCTACTTCGCCAAAGTGACGAATTTCATTATATCTGCTTTCTTAAGGCTTGTCAATGGTAAAATTATTCCTCTGATAACCTATTCCTCATCCCGTTCAAAAAGTATCTCATAATCATATACGAGACCCAGCTTCTCGCGGGCGATTTCCTCGATATACTTTTTTGTCTGGACATAAGCCTCATAATTCTTAATGTCGGTTCTTCTGTCCTCTTCTTCTTTAATTCGGGACTCCAGGTTGGATTTCTGTTCTGCCAGAGATTCCTTCTTCTCCTCAAGGCCTACTTTCCTGTATGCAACGATTCCGCAGATACTCAAAACGAAAAATGCGATTATTCCGATGCCTGTCCTCTTTTTTCTTCTTCTCATATTACTGCTCCATCTCCCAAGTACGAAGACTCGGCAAGGATATCATATATTATCTATTCTCTCCCTGCCGTCTTTCTATTACCAATTGAGCCCGACCTATGTACTACCGGTCTTCGATATGCTATATTTGACTGATTCCGATCTGTCGTACGGTTATGATCCGATGTGGCTGGCTCATTTTCTGCCGTACTTCTGCCCTTCTTTTGTGTCCTGTTCTTCGTTTCAGCTTTCCTGCTCTTTTCCTCAGCTTTTTTCTCGGCCTTAATTTCCAACCGCCGGGTCCGTTTTGCATTGCGTACTGTACGTTTCTTATTTAACGTTATTCTAACTGATTTCGCTGCTTTTTTCAATTGGAAATAAAGCTTAGAAAGAACCTTTTTTAGTTTTGACACAATAAACTTAAGCACTCTTTTTACTCTGTTGATCAGAATACAAATAGGGCGCAGTAATAGAAGGAAGGCTTTGGTCATCCACTTTACGAACAGTTCGCTGAAAATAAAATGGTACAGGGTCATTCCAATTCCCATCCCCATGACGGAGAAGCCTCGGATCGTCCCGTTGTTCATCGTATATATCATAGCAAAGATGAACAGACTGGCAAGAACCCAGAAAATAATATCCTCTATTGCCAGAACAAATGCATTATGAGGTATCAGTCTTCTGAGAATCCGCAGTATATCATACGCCAATATGATAAGCACGCCCCAGAGGATCGAAATCAGAAAGAATTGCAGTTCTACGGTGATTGCTTCATTCATACAGGCCTCCTACTTGAAAAGCCTGCCAAATAAGGATTCTCCCGATTTACCATAGTTAGCATTATCCGAATAGGTCAAGCTGTCAATCCTTCCGTCAATATCAACCTCACCTTTTTCCAAGGTCAGACGGTTTACATGCAGCTCCTGTCCCCGGATCATCAGGACACCCTGTTCCGTCTGAAGGAGCACTTCTCCGGCATCAAAGGAGAGCACGTCATTGACACCGGTTATCGCAGCTGTTTTCCTTGCATTAATATTCAGCCTATGACCCTTCAGAATTTGTTGTCTTTCTTCCATAAATAAGCCTCCTCTAATTATACTAAAAAGACCTGGTAGGTTTTAACCCAAGTTTTTCTTTTTAAGTATATGAGGAGACTTTTGACTTAATGACGGTTTTAGAGATACTTAATAAGCTCCTTTGCCTCGTCCTTCCTAACAGTTTCCTGAACATCCAGCACTTCTACCTTAACTGCCTTAGTGCCGAATCCAATCTCTATTATGTCACCCTCCTTCACAGTGGAGGAGGCTTTGGCAGGCTTCCCGTTTATCATAACTCTTCCTGCATCACATGCCTCATTTGCGACTGTCCTGCGTTTGATCAGTCTGGATACCTTCAAAAATTTATCAAGTCTCATTTAAGTCCTCCATTATATAAAGCGAATGAACGTTAAAAAGGCTGTTTTAAAAACCCTACACCCCACGGAGATCCGGAATTTAAAACAGCCTCTTTTGTTTTAAATAATAACTATGCGTTAATAACGTCCTTTAAAGCCTTACCTGCTTTGAACTTAGGTGCTTTAGAAGCAGCGATTGTCATAGGAGCGTTTGTTAAAGGATTTCTTCCTGTTCTAGCGGGTCTCTCAGCAACTTCGAATGTACCGAAGCCAACTAACTGAACCTTCTCACCCTTGGTTAATTCCTCTGTAACCACATCGATGAAAGCCTTTAAAGCCTTCTCTGAATCCTTCTTAGAAAAATCTGTTTTCTCTGCAATAGCTGTAACTAATTCTGCTTTGTTCATGGATTTCTCCTCCTCTAAAGTGATAGTTATATTTTTGTAAATAATCTTACGATTATTCCTTGTCCCTCCACAAAGCATCCTGCTCAGTAAAGGAAATATCGCATAGACTTCTGCCTTGTCTATCGGCCAGAGCAAACACATCTACAACTTTATTTATAAACTTATTAGTAGCATTTGTCAAGGAATTTTCTGCATTTAATTGTAAAATCAGCGATAAACTTATCATAGAAAATAGTAGTTCTCCAAATTTTTCACTAATACGGATATCTTCCCCATCAGTGATACTATTTTGCAGCTTTTTAAGGCCTTGCGACAGTGAATCCATGGTACTTTCAAGCGTTGGAACAGGTATTCCGGCCTTCATTGTTTTTTTCAAAACCTTCTGTGTTCTAAGGATTGCGGGAAATGCTTTCGGTATACTTAAGATGTCCTCTGCGGGACTCTTGTCGGCCTTCTCCTTCTCCTTAATCTTATCCCAGTTTTTAAGAACATCATCAGAATTATTTACGGTGACATCTCCAAACACATGGGGGTGCCTGCGAACCATCTTCTCGCTTTCCCTGCCAACCACCTCGTCGATCGTGAATTCCCCCTTCTCCTCTGCTATGACACTATGAAGTGCAACCTGCAGCAGAAGATCCCCGAGCTCTTCACACAGGTTATCCATATCTCCCCGATCAATTGCCTCTATGGTTTCGTAGCTCTCCTCCATCAGGCAGGGTTTCAGGCTGGAGTGAGTCTGTTCCCGGTCCCAGGGACAGCCCTCCTCGCTCCTCAATTTTCTTATAATGTCCATAAACTCAGCAAAACTGTAACCTGTCATATGTTATCTCCCTTACCCTTAGTAAGTGTATAGAACTAAAGTGTCAAAAGATGCTGCGCACGCTTCCTGATACGATGTACTGCTATTGCAAGCGTGCTTGCAAATCGGTATATCGTATCCGGAAAGCACCGAAGGTGCTTTTGACACTTTAATATTTACAGTAATTAATCGTGCTCCTTATCCCTTGAACTCTTACCACATTATAACAATTCAATTAAATCAGTTCAAGTATAATCTATGGAACGAAAAGAGAGTGTTGAAAGGAATAGTCCCTTTACTAACACTCTCCTTTATGACTAGGAATCTTGCTGATAACTTATATTGTTTGATAACAGCTATTGCTCCATTTGTCTTCCTAAAAATGCTGCCGCTGTACTTGCCAACTTTGTTTCCATTTCTCCGAACTTAACTTTGGCATCCTTCGTCAGGATAATAACCGCACCAATCGCATCTCCCTCGCTGATAATCGGGTTAATTACCTGATAAGTGAATTCATCATCCTCGTTCGTTATTCTGATATAATTCTTATCTTCTTTTCCTGCTACAACACTTTCTCTTTCATTAATGACCTCTTCAAGCTCGTGGCTGATGCTCTTCGTGAGCAGATCTTTTTTCGTAGGTCCGGAGGCGGCAATAAACATGTCCTTATCGGTAATTGCCACGATATGCCCGGTAGTCTGGTTCAGAGAATCCGCATACTGCTTCGCAAATTGTCCGAGCTCTCCGATCGGAGAATATTTCTTTAGGATGATTTCACCCTCTCTATCTGTAAATATTTCCAGAGGATCACCCTCACGTATTCTCAATGTACGTCGTATTTCCTTCGGAACAACTACTCGGCCAAGATCATCTATTCTTCTTACAATACCGGTTGCTTTCATATATAATTTCCTCCATTTGCGTTTAAAAATTATGCAGTTAATTGGTACAATGTTTTATCTGTTAATATTGTTTGTAAAATGGGAAACTTTATACATTTATTTCTCATATTTTATTTTCTATATAAAATCAAGAGATTATTGAGAGCCTCCGGTGTCCGACCTTAAAATATCAAAGGTGTTGAATAAATCTACGATGCCATACCCCCAATCCCTGTTGGGATAGGTCAGATTGGGTCTTCTTTTGGCACCTCTGATCAGATAATTTTTCACTACTACCGAGTTCATTCCCTTTTGATTTCCGCGTACTATGCCCCATTCAAGGAGAAGTGCTGCAATTCCAGCCAAATGTGCAGCAGCCACAGAAGTACCTGTATAGGTTTTAAATGTCTTTTCCAAAGTCGGCGCTATATAATTCACTCCGGGTGCTGCCAGCTCGGGTTTTATGGTATTTGTTCTGGTATACCCCCTTCCCGAATTGACATAGAGATTGTTGTTGAGAGGATTATAAGCTGTAGCTGTAATCGGCGTAGGTGCTGTTCCGGGTGCTAGAACTGTCGTATAGATATTCGGCTGGATAAAATAGGTATCTCTAGTGATAAACTCATCCATCGGAAGCCATATATGGAAGCCGGTAGCCAGATCCCCCTGTCCATAAACCGTAAATCTCCATATCCCCGGGGTGATATTCCGAAATCGCATAAAAATTAACTGGTCGCCGGTCTGAGTCTCAACTGTATAATAATCAATATTGATAATCGTTGGCTCAAAAATAAAAGTAATCAGCCTGTTAACCCTTAGCCCGGCCGGTATTCTCGGAATATATTCGCCTGATGGAGACAGCAGATCAATGGAATAGATCCCCGGTGAGTTGCCCCATAATTCCATAGAAAAATTACTATCGCCCTCTCCTACATTCAGCTCCACAATAGTATTCCCTATGGAGGGATCAATTACACCATAGAAATGCCTGCCCATATTTCCTTCATTACCGGCAGGAGCTACAATAACAAAGTTCGGAAAGGATGCAATGATATCGACGAATTGGCTCAAAGGTGACCTTCCGTCATGGGAATCCTGTGAAGTCCCGCAGCCCAGGCAGATAACCAGCGGCCGTCCGATTTCTCTGGACTTTCTGGAAACATATTGTACCGCCCACATCAGAGTATTTTCCTGAAAGCACACAACATTCTCGGGTATTCCGTAAAATTCCGCCAATGCCCTTTTCGCCTGTCTTACCTTTACAATAATCAGCTCAGAATTTGGTGCAACCCCTGAGAAGCTCTCTTCCTCCACTTCATTCCCTGCTGCAACCGCCGCCATCATGGTACCATGACCTACGGTATCCATACTGGGAACAACTTCAAGCGGTGTCTGGCTTTGTAATGCCTGATTAATCTGTTCCTGGCTATATTCAGTACCAAATTCCGTATTATAGGGAGCTGCTCCGGGAGTATCAATGGATTGGTCCCAGATGGAAACAATCTTAGTAGTTCCATCCTGATGGAGGAAGACCGGGTTCGTATAATCGATTCCCGTATCTATGACAGCAATCAAAATATCCTGTCCCCGGAGATTAAACAAAGGTAGATTCCTTATCTCCGTAACCCCAGAAGCCTCCAGACTGGTATCATCCGTAAGTCCGAACAGATTTGGTATTTGGGAAGAACGAAATGCAACATTTCTGGCCATAAGCTGTGAAGCGGGAACATATACGATGGCATAGGAATCATTCATGATATGGACAACAGCATCCGTAAAGCTCCGAAGCAGCTGCGGACTATTTCTGTAATCAATAATCAAATCAATATAATCTTCATTTAGTATTCTCTGCCGAATTTCTCCATTCATAGGACACCCCACACCCTAATAGAATCCATCTTTCACCTAAACAATTAGCTCAGTTCTGAGAGCATCAAATAAATTATAGATATCCAGGATGCCATATCCCCAGTCCCTGTTGGGGTAGATCAGATTAGCATCCCTTCTGGCGCCCCTTATGAATAGTTTCTTAAGTTCTACTGTACTCATCTCAGGAAGGTTATTCCTAACAACTCCCCATTCCATTACCATTGCCGAAACTCCTGAAGCATAGGCTACGGCGACACTGGTTCCGGTATATGGAATAAAGCCCTGCGCCGTGTCCGGACCGGTGATATTTACACCGGGCGCTGCCAAGTCAGGAGTAATTAATCCTATTCTTGAATATCCTCTGCTGGAATTCAGATAGAGACTGTCATCCGTGGCATTATATGCGGTGATCGTAATCGGTACATCCGCATTCCCCGCTGAAAGGACTGTAGTGTAAGGATCGGATCTTACAAAGAAGGTGTTATCCGGAATGAAACCTTCCATGGGCAGCCAGATATGAAACCCCAGATTAAAATCCCCTCTTCCATATACATTTATCTTCCATATGCCGGCTGTTGGCTGATTAAAGCGAAACAAGATCATCAGATCACCTGTCTCAATCTCAACGATCTGATAATCCAGATATATGACAGTTTGTTCAAAGATAAAGGTTATTACCCGGCTGGTATTTCTACTGGCAGCTATCCTGGGTACAAATTCCCCGGATGGTGTCAAGATGTCAACAGAGAAAAGACTGGGAGTCTGCCCCCAAAGTTCCATCGAAAACCCCCTGACATTCTCACCCACATTCAGCTCGACTGTATCAAAACCTGTCGCAGGATCCGCAAATCCAAAATAATGACGCCTCTCATTTCCCTCATTTCCCGCTGCGACTAAAATAGCCAAGCCCGGACGGCTTGCATTAATGGATATAACATTGGATAAAGCCCCCTTGCCATCATGACCCCCCTGAGAGCTTCCCAGGGCAAAACAAATTACCATTGGTTTATTCAAAGCAGTGGCAACGCTGATCAAATAGTCAATCCCTGCTATGATATCGTTCTCCTGATAGCATGCAGCATCCTCAGGAATAAAGAAAAAGTTCTTCAGATAACTCTTAGCCGGTTTCAATTTAGCTACCACAAATTCAGAATCTGTTGCCACACCATAAAAATCACTTTCAGGAACCTCATTCCCCCCTGCGATCCCCGCTACCATCGTTCCATGCCCGATTAAATCTGTAACCGGTACAACCGATTGAGGATTTTCGTTCCTTAGCGCCTCATTGATCTGGTCTCTGGTGTATACTGTCCCATAACCGAGTCCTTCCGGAATGGTTTCGTTCTGTATCGTCTGGTCCCAGATGGCTTCAATCCTCGTCGTACCGTCTGCGTATTGAAAGATCGGATTCGTATAATCAATACCGGTATCCACAATTCCGAGCAGTACCCCCTGTCCCCTCAGATTAAAGTTAGGAATACTTCTGAGTCTGGTGATACCGGAGGCTTCCAGGCTGGCATGGCTGATTACTCCGAAGCAGGTAGGCATTACAGAATACCCTAATTCGACGATTGTATTTTCATTGATTGTACCTACGGGAACATTAACAACGGCATATAGATAATTAAGGATATGTACTGTTGCATCAGGAAAGGCCTCAAAAACCGTCATGTCCCCACTATAATAAATCAACAGATCCGCATAATCCTCGCTGACCAAACGATTCCTAACTTCCTCCAGCATAACTGTCCCATACCGTTTCGCTTTTTATATATATATATTTTCATCTTATGAAACTATGTTGCTATCGTTCATAAATACGGAGCATCCACGTAAACTGTTATGAAAAGCCTGTTGTTCATGCATAAAAAATCCGGGGAGCCAGCCATCAATCAGCCGGCTTCCCGGATATCATACGATATATAGTATCAGGATCTGACCGTCTTCTTAGCTTGGTCCGACGGTTTCTTCTTAAAATTCCTTCTTTTCAGGTAGCGGCATAATACCAACAGTGCAAACAGGATGATATCTCCAACCAGAAATACGATCAGCATCTCATAGGATAATTGCCGATCTGCAAGATAGCCTTTGATTAAAATCCAGGCACCCAAAGCTGACCAAATCACGGGGATTATAAATCCCCATTGAAGCTTTCTCCTCGTTGACAAGAGTACCTGTAAGGACAGAAACAGGACCGGTACAACGGTAAAGCATATAATAACAACTGTATCATAGAACGATTCCGGCATCTCTTTGATATCCTCCAATTACAGATGCATCACGCATCCGCCCACGTTTTCTTATGTGTCCGTCATCTATGGAATTAAGCGTTAAACATAACCTTCTCACTGTTAAAGGCCTTGGTAATCAGGGTTGTTACCACGATTGCAAACAATGCCAAGGACCCAATGGTAACACCATACTGAGTCATTGTCAGTTCACCCATGAACAGGTTCTGGATGCTTACCGCACTATTATAGACCGGGATAGCGTAATATTCAATGCCCTTTTCCATGTTACCCGAAAACATCGTCATGATACTTCCCAGCATCACCAGGATCATCAGTGGCATGACATAGGTACCTGCCTCCTTCGCTGTCCTTGCATAGACCGCTACCAGAGATACCAATGATACGAATAGATAAACCAGGACCATAAGGATGCTGAGTAACTGCAGCATCTCTATAGGAGTAAAGTTTAACTTATTGATGTCTCCCATCTGACCGCCGCTCATATTCTTCAATCCCACCATAACGGATACGGTATAGATCACTGCGGAAATACTGGTCAGAATTGCCAGGGATAACAGCTTTCCAAATACGATCTCACTTCTTCGGATCGGGGATAACAGCATGCTGGATAGGGTACCCCTCTCCTTCTCCCCGGTTATCGCATCAATACCTAGCCCCATCGCTCCCTGGAACATCATAATGTTAATCAGGAACGGAAGCAGCATGGAGAAGCCCTTCCCGCTTGCCTTCTCCTCATTTACAATAACAGAGGTGGAAGGATCCTTATCGATATAAAATACCTGCAGTTGTTCGATATTACCCAGGCGCTCTGCCAACAGGGACTGCTGGAAGGAGTCCAGTACTTTGCTTACAAAGTTATTCCGCGCAGCGTTGGAATAATCCTCCGCAGTATTGTAATAGGTCTTCACTTCCGGAATAGCATCACCGGAGTTGGAGTAATTACGTATGGTATTCAGGAACCCTTCATCAAATACGACCAGCAGCTCAACATCACCGTTCAGGATGCTGTTTCTCACCGCATCAGTTTTCTCAGAGGACTTAAGGTATGAAATCTCCGCCTTAAAATCTGTGTTTTCCATAAACTGCTCCAGATTCTCGGGAGCATTCTGAATATAGACTTTGGGAATATGTTCATCAATGTTGGTCTCAAAGCTCTTCATCATATTTCCCATTAAGGTGTACATAACCATAATCAGGATACCGGGGAGGAGAAATAAACTGAAAATCAGTTTTTTATCAGTAAACACTCTGGTCAGTTCCTTCATTATTATATTTTTCGTTCCATTCATGGTTATGCCTCCTCCTTATTATGCAGCTTGTAGAGCTCGAAAAATGCATCTTCCAGGTCGTGGGTCCCTGTCTTTGTAAGGATCTCCTTTAAGGTCCCCTCCATAACAAGTTCACCATTGATGATAATTCCGATACGGTCACACAGCTTCTCTGCTTCAGACATAATATGGGTAGAGATAATAACGGTCTTTCCCTCTTGCTTTAAAAGCTTCAGATAATCCGTAACATTCCGGGCTGTAACGATATCCAGTCCGTTCGTAGGCTCATCAAAGATTACAACCTCAGGATCATGTACCAGACTCACTGCGATGGAAGCCTTTTGCTTCATACCGGTCGATAATTCATCGATTTTCTTATCCTCAAAGCCCTTAATCCCAAAATGTTCAAAAAGCATCTCCCGTCTGGAACTTATGGTCTTCTCATCCTGTCCATGCAGCCTTCCGAAGAAATTGAACATGTACTTTGAAGAGAACTGAGGATCCAATTTAATTTCATTTGTAAGGAAACTGATCTTCTCCCTGACCTTCACTGAGTCATTTACAGTATCAAGTCCGCAAACATTGATACTTCCCTCCGTCGGTTTCAATAAAGTAGCAATACAACGGAGTGCTGTCGTTTTACCTGCACCATTCGGCCCTAACAGCCCATAGATCTCGCCGGGCTTTGCTGTCAGACTCAGATGCTTCACTGCCTTCTTCATGTTTTTCCTGGTCTTCTGCTCCTGCATCTGTTTCTTAGATAGCTTATAGACCTTCGTTAAGTTCTGAATTCTAATCATACTGATCCCTCACCCATGATATTTTCTGTTTGATATGAAAATATTTCCAATTGTTCCATATAGTAAGTATAAAAAATATGAGCGTTTTGTCAATCCTTTTTCTATATAATTTTCTCATCCAGAATAATTGTAAAGGGACCGTCGTTGATCAGAGATACCTTCATATCCGCACCGAACTCTCCGGCCTCCACCTTTCCCAGCCGTTGTCTTATCTGATTAAGGAAATATTCATAGAGCTCTTCTGCCAGTACTGCACCGCCGGCATGGATAAAATCAGGTCTGTTTCCCTTCCTGCAGTCGGCATACAAGGTGAACTGGGATACTACCAGAATCTCTCCGCCCACCTCCGTAAGAGACAGGTTGGTTTTCCCATTTTCGTCCGGGAAAATTCTGAGCTTCATAATCTTGTCGAGGTATTTGTCGGCGATTTCCTTCGTATCTTCCTTCCCGACCCCAAGAAGGATCAGATACCCCTTCCCGATTTTACCGGTACGTCTCCCCTCTACCTTAACTTCTGCTTCCGATACTCTCTGTATTACAATCCTCATAGCATATCCTTTCGTGTGTTCCTGTTACTTCACTTCTGTTCTGATACAGCTCCATCGTTCAATCAACTGCTCCAGGGAGCAGGTGGCATTGGCCGGGCTGGTGGAGGGAAGCTGTTGGATGTCCCTTCCTGTTACGGGCATGATAAACCTCTGGTACAACCGGTATGCAGTACCTCCGTTGGCATAGATATTCCTAATCCCGGTCAGTTTTAAAAGCGTGCTGATATCATTCGGCACTACATTTCTGATGCTGCTGTCTGAGGAGCCTGTGATTTCACAGCTTTGGATCACATCCCATACAGCGATTCGGTTCCTTAGAAGTAGCTGTTTCTTCTCCTCAATGCTCCCGGGAAGCGGCTCTCCATATAACCTGCTGATTACCCTCCAGAATCGGTTCTGTGGATGATGGTAATAGAACTCCCCCTCCCTGGATTTCACCGAGGGGAATGTCCCCAGGATCAATACCTTTGAATTGGAATCATAAATTGGTGGAAAGGGGTGAATGATCCGCTCCATGTGAAACCTCCATCGTCTTAGTTAATAAATAACTCAGTCCGGATATTATGATCTATTCATAAGTTGTCCGCTACCACAGATATCTTATGTTTCAGGCAGGAAGGAATGCCAGTATGACAGGCATTCCTTCTCAGGTATTTAAACATCGTTGTTACCTGACTTTCATCATCCATTAAGAACCGCCCCTAGGAAGGAGGTTCCCTCCACCTCGGGTTTGATATTGAAATAATCAAGTATTGTAGCGGCGATGTCGGAGAAGGTACTTCTTGTACCGACATTCACACCTTTCTTTATCATATTCCCATAGATCACTAAAGGAATGTACTCTCTGGAATGGTCCGTAGAAGGTGTTGCCGGATCACAGCCATGATCGGCAGTAATCATCAATATATCATCCTCTTTTAAACCGCTTAGGATCCGGGGTAACTGGCTGTCAAAGTAACTGAGGGCTTTCGCATAGCCATCCACGTTATTCCTATGCCCGTACACCATATCAAAATCCACCAGGTTTACAAAGCAGATACCGTTAAAATCCCTTTCGGTTCTCTCGATCAGCCTCTCAATACCCTCTTCATTATTCTGTGTACGGACCGTATCCGTAATTCCCTTACCGGCATAGATATCATAGATCTTTCCTACAGCAAGTACATCATGGCCTGTTTGGGACAGCTGATCCAGCATCGTTTTAGAGGGTGCCAGAGAATAATCGTGGCGGTTTGAGGTCCTCGAAAAGTCAGGGTATGCACCTGTAAAGGGTCTTGCAATTACCCTTCCGACAGCATGCTCTCCCTTCAGCAGCTCCCTGGCAATTTCACAATAACGATAAAGCTCCTTCACAGGAACGATATCCTCATGGGCTGCAATCTGGAACACACTATCTGCGGAGGTATACACGATCAGCGCACCTGTCTCCACATGCTCCCTTCCATAGTCCCTGATTACATCTGTGCCGGATTAAGGCAGGTTGCAGATCGCTTTCCTGCCGGTCCGCTCTTCAAACTCCTTGATTACCTCCTCGGGGAACCCGTTCGGATAGGTGGGAAACGGCTTTTCCGATATAATACCGGCAATCTCCCAGTGGCCTGTCGTCGTATCCTTCCCATTAGAGCGTTCTGCCAATCTTGCTACACTTCCCTCAAATAGACCACTGCTGCTTTCTTCGGGAAACTTCTCCTTTACTCCGTCTATGTGGAATAACCCAAGCTTCTTCATATTCGGCATCGTAAAGTATTCGCTTTGGGATGCAGCATACAGCGTATCACTACCCTCATCCCCATATTTTCCGGCATCGGGCATCTCACCAATTCCTACACTATCCAGTACTACTAAAAATACTCGCTTCATAATAATCCTCCATTCTGTCCAAGAATTCTGTTTTATGAATTCTTTATACTCGCGAATTTGGGCGTCAGCACAAATTTGCCGTGTGAAAAATTCTATTTTTCACACTATCCTCCAATCTGTCGCAGTATGAAAATTTATCTTCCACACCCGTTTCCTATACTGTATCTATGTTGCGCCGCAGATTTACTGCAGCAGTTTCACTTATCTTATTACCATAAAATTCTTATGGTTCTATTATAATAATTTTACTTCAATATGTCCATGACTTAATCACCTGTCAGCCATAACCCTTGGTCAGTCCCCTCGGTCAACCCCCGTACCCGAACGTCTTTCCCTATTCTGTCAGTCTAGGATAACACTGATAATAAAAGTAATGTTCTGTATATTGTTATCTAGGAAATTATATGTTACAATAAGGCGAAGTAAGCAAAAGAAAGCTAACCGGGGTTTCCCCTTTCGAACTGATAGATACTCTACCCAATAAATTTAACGGAAAGGCTGGACATACATGAAATTTCTAAATGCCATGAAGCACCTGATTGCTAAATATAAGCACGGAGTGATCCTGTCTTATTTTTTTGTTTATATGCTGTGGTTTACTTATCTTGAACGTACGGTTACGGATGATTCAAAGTTTACCCATATCTATTCGAAGCTGGATGATCTGATTCCATTTATGGAGATTTTCATTATCCCTTACTTTTTATGGTTTATCTTCATCTTTATCACCGTAGCATACTTTCTCCTGACCTCGAAGTCGGAATTTTATAAATTATGTGCCTTTTTATTCATCGGAATGACCATCTGCCTCGTGATCTATACTCTTTGGCCAAACGGGCATGAGCTTCGGGTAGATATCGATTCCTTAGGACGCAGTAATATATTCCTTGACATTTTATCCCGCTTATACGGATTTGATACGGCTACGAATGTTTTTCCCAGCATCCATGTATTTAATTCCATCGGTGCCATGATCGCTATCCATAAAAATGAGCGATTACGTAAAATCAAATGGCTGCAATGGTCCACTCTTGTACTGACGGTATCCATCTGTTTATCCACCGTATTCTTAAAGCAGCATTCCGTATTAGATATCTTCGGAGGAATAGCACTGAGCGCTATCATGTATGTTCTTGTCTATATTCCTTCCTGGGGTAAGGTATTCAAGCAGTCGGAACGGGAGCTGTCCAAGGCATCCCAGTAGAGCTGCCGGATTATTCGCTAATGAAATATTGTAATTCAGTATTAACGAGGGTGCTGCCATATGGCAGCACCCTCTTGCATTATGTTATGAAATGATAAGATAACAGAAACACTCTAGTTGAAACCGTAGATCTTCCTGGTGATAGTATAACCCACCTCTACAATTTTACGTCCGAACTTACCGGGAAGGTTCATCGAACGACCCAGGATCTGAGAACGAATCTTCTTATAGAGCCATTTATCATAGCTCTTTAAATAATCCCAAAGGTCCTGCTTCTTCCCCAGGCTCTCCTCACTGCCCTCCTTAATCAGGAAGACAGAGCAGATGGTCATCATCATGGAGAGGTATTTGATCATGTAATTTCTGAGCTTTGCACTTCTGATCTGCTCCAGGTTATGGGACTCTATCATGATCTTAGTTATTCTCAGCTGCTGGTCAATCCTCTTAATCATCACCTGCTCGTTGACCGATTGATCCGATCTTCCGATAAAATACCGATAAAGATTAACATCCAGGTAATACATCGTCTTTACAAAAGGAAGCGGCTGATAAACAAAGATGTTATCCACATAGAAGGTATGTTTCGGCAGACGAATTCCACAATCCTTTAATAGCTTTGTGCGGTAAATGCAGGAGTGCATCAGGATATTCTGACTCTGCTTAAAATGCATAATCTCATCCCAGGTGAAAATCTGTCCCTTTGGCAATGCCCAGTTATAGTTTATGACCTTCTTCTTCTTGGCATCTACCTTCTCATAGACATAATTGGATAGGAACAGGTCCGGGCTGTTGCCATCCGCGATCAGATTCTTTAAGGTATCCATCACCTGGCGAAGTGCCTCTTCATTCACCCAGTCGTCGCTGTCCACTACTTTGAAATATAGGCCCTGTGCATTCGCGAGGCCGGTGTTTACTGCCTCACCATGACCTCCATTCTCCTGGTTGATGATTCGGACGATTCCGGGATACTTCGCCTGATACTCCTCTCCGATCCTCTGAGTATCATCAGAAGAACCGTCATTAACAATAATAATATCCATCTCATCCCCGCCGGATAGCAAGGTTTCTATCGCATGATTCATATAAGCGGCAGAATTATAGCAGGGTATAGCAGCTGTCAGAAGCTTCATCACGGATACGCCTCCTTAGATTAGATTTTCGGGGTTCAGGCAATCCAGTTCCTCAATTACAAATCGCCCGTTCTTACGAATCAATACATCATCGAAATAGATTTCCCCCCCACCGTATTCCGGAGTCTGAATACATACCAGATCCCAGTGGATGGCGGAATGATTACCGTTCGGAGCTTCCTCTTCATAGCAGTTACCGGGTGTGAAGTGGAAGGAGCCCATAATTTTCTCATCAAATAAGGTGTCCTTCATCGGCTTCAGGATATAGGGGTTAACACCGATGGCAAATTCTCCGATGTAACGTGCTCCTTCATCCGTATCAAGTACATGGTTAATTCTGGTCGTATCATTCGCTGTGGCTTCCACAATCTTTCCATTTTCAAAGCGGAAAGAAATATTCTCATAGGTAAAACCCTGAAATACTGCGGGGGTATTATAGGTTAAGGTACCATTTACGCTTTCTCTTACAGGAGCAGTATATACTTCACCATCCGGAATATTTCGTCCGCCATCACAGGGGATCGCAGGCTTGTTTTTGATTGAGAAGCTCAAATCTGTCCCCGGTCCAACGATCCTTACCTTATCCGTACGTTCCATCAAGGCCTTCAGATTTAACATTGCCTTGCCCATCTTAGCATAGTCCAGGTTACATACATTGAAATAGAAATCTTCAAAGCCCTCCTGGCTCATATTAGCCAATTGAGCCATCGCTGCATTAGGATAGCGAAGAACTACCCATCTGGTCTTCTTCACACGGATATCATGATGCACCGGTGTTTGATAATAGGTTTCATATATCTTCATCTTTTCTGCCATAATATCAGCATTCTCGGATACATTATCGGCTCCGCGGACACCAACATAGCAATCCATCTGAGCCATCTCAGCAGCATCAATTTTAGCTGACAAAGCCATCTGTTCCTCACTGCAATCCAGAAGAACCTCTCTCAGTAGCGTCGGATCGGTATAGTGTACGAAGGGAATTCCTCCCACCTTGTATATCTCCTTCACCAACTGTCTTGCGAGGTCCTGGGTAGACATTCCGATGTAGTGTACATAGACCTTATCACCCTTCTTTACCTCCATTGAATAATTAACAAGATTACTTGCTAATTTCTTAATTCTCTCATCCATTTTCATGTCTCCTTATCATGTTTTGTATTCTATTTTAAGTAATTGCGAAGCTAATAAACACCTTAGCAATATACACAGCAGATACACATTTGAAGCTTCGCAATTACCTATTGTATTAATTATTCAAGGTAGGAAATGAAGACATTTCCCGCTCCTTCAAACATTTCCTTGCTATCCTGTAATCCGACCTTTCTCACTTTCCCTTCAGCCGGATCGGCTACATTGATGTTAAAGCCATCATATCCGTAAATCAATAGTGCGTTCTTGTAATCGGTCATCGCGATAACCGGTCTGCCCTTGGCTATATAGTACAGTGCTTCTTCCAGTGTACTACCGGTAAGAATTACCGGGGTTTTCTCCATATGCGCAGTCAAAACCTCGTATACAGAGCTAGCAGTCACCGACACATTACCCGGATCCTTCCCTGAATGTTTTATCAGCATTCTGATACAGCTGCTCAGGGTCTCCCCGGTTTTATCAATCACAAGCTGGTCATAACCCGGTATCGATGTCTTGGATGGCTTTGCAATTCGCTCCCATACCAGCTGGGTTCTGCTGTTAAGCACCACACCCACTCTGGTGTTTGCCTCAGCAACAGCTTCAGCAGCACTTTTGTTTACCGCGGTAAGCTCTCCTGCCACATAAGTATAATATAAGTTCTCTTCTTTCTCCTGCAGCTGCAGCCTGACTGTGGGATCCTGTGTAATTACCGTATTCACAGTAATCTCCTGTGATGGAACCCCGGGCATGGTAAAGCCTTCGGGAAGCGTCAGATACATCTCCGTCAGAGCCTCATCAGTCACCCTGGAGATAACCCCCACCAGCTGCTTCTCATCCGTGACCTGATTCATGATATAATCCTGAGGAGCTTCGGTAAATATCATATCACTGCCGATGGTAGTCCTCAACACACTGCTTAATTCTATGATATTATCTTTCACAGCAATCTCTGTTACATAGTAACCGGGCTTACTATAATGCTTAAGAACCTCTCGGTCAAAGGTAGCAATCTCTACTGTGTCCATTGGAATCATAAGCCTGCCGTCCACCATTGTTGTAATATCATCTTCCTTGGCTAAGCCATAGATCAGGTTAGAATCTATCATATCCAACAGAAGGATGTTATATCCTGTGAGGGCGTCAATCGCCTGTATCTGCCCGGTCTCCAGCTCCATAATTTTAATTTGCTTCGATAATCCAGGGTCCGGGTTACCCTGCCAGGCAACATATCCTTTCTCCGGAAGGAAGACCACCTGATTTGGTGCAACTCCCTCTGCCAAAACTTCCGTTTGGCCGGTAATCAGATTATAGGAATAGATATTATGATAGATATGGAAATAAAACATTTCCATAGCACTTACATAAGCCAATGAGCCCATGTTCTCCTTCAGGGTCTGGTAAGGTTCCTCCACCGGGATATATACCCTCTCCTCAATCCGGTTCTCCGCACGGATATATCGGTAGAGTACAATGCCTACCTTGCCTTCATACTGTCCCCGGTTCATATATCCGTATACGAGGAAGTGAATATTACCTTCCGCATCCATATTCAGAATCCGAATGTCATGCTGGTTGTAAAGGTCTCGGATATAATCCGTAACCTCCTGGCGGAAAGAGAATACCCTTACCAGCTTATTATCCTCCAGATTATAGAACCACAGCTCCCTGTTCCTGATAAATGCCAGCTTCTTCTTATCCGGGCTCGCAAGGAAGGCCACCTCAGTATCCGAAGTAATCCCCAGTTTCAGCTGATTCTTGGCAATACTGGCCCTCGCAGGATCAAAGAGTGCCTCCATCGTTCGCTCGTAATTAAGCAGATAAATCTTGTCGTTCGTATACTGTACCCGATAGAATTCCTTCACTTCAAAAAGCTCTGGTGCACCGGCTATCTCAGCCCGGATCATATACTCCAATACTACTGTTGCCAAACCGGGACTGATCTCAACAACTGTCGGAATCACATCGGTCAGAAATTCCGGTTTCAGGTTTCCCCAGGTAACCAAGTCCAGGTTGGAATGAATATCCACCTTAGCCAATGTAGTATTTTCCTGTTTACTGTCTGTTTCAAGCCTGTCTACGATCCATCCTGCTGTCGCCTTATCCTTAGTGGCATTATGAAAACTCATTATAAATTCCAGTTTTTCGCTTAAGGCTGTCTCATTCTGCTGCTTGACTCTCTGGTAAAAATAGATTTTCTTGCTGTCACTGGTAACCAGGGATATTTTAACGGCGTATTCCTTCTCAGTCTCTAGTACGGCCTTCAGTTTAATTTTTGCGGTTTTATAATTGCCATCCTCTTCAAAGACACTGACGGAATCCGTCTCAATTAATTCGTTACCATTGAATTCCCGAAGCTCATAGTTAAGCTTTTTAATATGATATGCTTCTTCCTGTATCATTACTTCAAAAGCTTTGTCCTCATTCAAAGGGATGACCCCTTCCCGGACCTTATTCGCATCCAGGTTGCTGCTGTAGCCGTGAATTCTGTTAATCATCTCATTTCCAACCCTAATGTTAACCTGGGGAAATGTTGTTTCTTCCATCACGGTCGTATTATCGATATCAAAAACAACCTCCTTAATATCTCTGCTGAAATAGTAGAGAGAGGCGATAAACACTCCTATTAAAATGAGTATGCGGTATACCTGTTTCAGCACCTTATTTCCCTTCTTCTGACTTAATGGTACGGATTAGCTTTTCAAGGCTGGGAGCCACCCCAAGGAAGTCCATACAATCCTTAAGTCTCTTCTCCTGTAGCTTTATGTTTCTCCCCTTATCCTCCCGCCTAACGGCACGGATCAGGATATTTTTCGGGGTGTGTTCCATATCAATGAATTCCAGCAGCTGGACCCTATAGCCCATCGTTTCTAAGAGCTCAGCCCTTAAGGCATCCGTAATCAGAGCTGCCATTCTTTCTTTTATAATTCCATATTTCAATACTGGCTGCAGAATCTCATTACGGATCTGACTATTCAATTCATGCTGACAACAGGGGACGGACAGGATAACCCTCGCTCCCCAGGTAATTGCTTTATATAACGCATGGTCTGTAGCCGTATCGCATGCATGGAGGGTTACAACCATATCTACCTTATCCTTCCCTTCATAGGAAGCGATATCTCCCTGCAGGAAGGTAAGCTTGTCGTATCCATACTCTCTGCTTAAATCATTGCAATGATTGATTACATCTGTCTTTAAGTCCAGTCCGACAACATTGATTCTGTATTCCTTCATGATCTTCAGATAGTAATACATCGCAAAGGTGAGGTAAGATTTACCACATCCAAAATCCAATATGGTTAGCTCCCGGTCTTTCTCCAGATAAGGCAGAATGTCCTCGATAAACTCAAGAAATCGGTTGATCTGGCGGAATTTATCCGACTTAGCCTTAACAACCTTACCGTCCTCCGTCATAACCCCCAGATCTACCAGAAACGGAAGTGCGGTTCCTTCCTCCAGAATATAGTTCTTCTTTTTATTATGACTATAAAGCTTAAGTTCTCTCTCGGAATCAGGTACAGAATTCCCTGCATCCATTTGTGATGCTATGGGCACTCCCTTTTTCCTGTTTACGGTAGCCTTGCCCTTCTTACTGACCAGAATCGTAATCCGGTCTGACCGAGTGTTAAGTTCAGCCTGCCTGAATAAGCCTTCAAACCACTCCGGAAGCTTAAGCATCAGTTCTTCCTTCGTATAATTACTATGGAATACCTTTTCGCCTTTATATTCAGATATCTGGAAGAGCAGCTCTCCCTTAAGAAGCACTGGACGCAGCTTAATCTTGGCAGATCGTTCCTTATCCGAAGAGTTGCTGATCACTGCTCCCGTAAATTGATTATTCAAATTATCTTCAAATGCCTGTATGATCTTCTGATCCATAATTTCATCCTTCACTGTCCTGCCGGTCTTCTTAGCTCTGCGCTGAGTAATCCCTATTTCTATTCCTTGGATTTATTATTACCCAACCTCTATTTTATATTTTTTTAGTAAATAGTACAATAAAATAATTATTAATTTTATCCAATTTCAGACCAATCATCAATAACTATTCAAATCCTGGGCCTTTTCAGCATATCACATTAGCTTCCTATGTGCATATATTGGTAATAAAAAGTTTATAGGAGCACTCAAATGCAACATTACACCAATATGTCCAAATCATATCGTCAAACGGTGAGAAACTCCCAGATAAATAATGGGACAGTACCGAATACCGGTACCTCCACAAGACCTATAACCAGCCCCGGCGGTACCACAGCTCCGGATAACCGGGCAGGAAGCCCTAACATAAATCGTCCGGCCCCGGGCACATCAACCGCTATGCCTGCCGGCAGCGGAAGAACAACTGCTCCTGGCACCACCCCCAGAACTACTCCTGCAACTCCTGCCGCTCCCGCTACTCCTGCTACTCCCGCTACTCCCGCTACTCCGGCAACTCCCACTACACCTGCTGCTCCCGCTACTCCTGCTACTCCTGCCGTTCCTCCTGTTACAACTCCGGGTACTACCCCCGGCACAACAACCAGGACAGCACCCCGTATGACACCGGGTTCCACTACAGGTACTGCTCCGGGTTCCGTTCCGTCTGCCACTCCCGGTGTTACTCCCGGTATGTCCCCGATGCCGGGAACAAACGGTTCTGTAACTACACCCGGAATGCCTTATTTATATGGAACTCCACCGGAAGAGACAACGGGCATACCAACTGTACCTGGTACTCCCGGCACTTCGACAGGTACTGCCCCCGGCACAAGGATCCCCGGACCGGGAATGACGACACCGTCACAAGGAACCACTCCAACTACTCCGATGAACGGCACTATGCCCGGTTCCCGCACCACCACTCCGGGCGCTCCGATGGCTCCGACAACCGGTACCATGCCAGGCTCCCGTACCACCACTCCGGCTGCTCCGATGGCTCCGACGACAGGTACCATGCCAGGCTCTCGTACCACCACTCCGACTGCTCCGATGGATACCATGCCCCGCACTAACTCTCCTGC
>JAEZJW010000001.1 GCA_023415595.1 Bacillota bacterium | reverse complement strand
AAGAAGCATTCACAAGCTTATCCTTGGCATCCCCAGTATGGATGCTGACGCCCTGAATAAATACATCAGCAGAAGCTGCATTAAAGGTCTCATACTCCACTTCATTATAGGCAGCACCATCCACGGTATAAGCAAAATCAGCACCAAAGCGTTTTACATCAAATAGATCTGCACCCTTACCAATCTCCTCGTCCGGGGTAAACCCGATTTTGATTGTTCCATGCTTTATCTCCGGATGAAGGTATAGAGTTTCCGCCATCGTAAGAATCTCTGCAATACCGGCCTTATCATCTGCACCCAGAAGTGTAGTTCCGTCTGTAACCAATAAATCCTTTCCGATATAATTCTTCATAAAATCGAATTCTTCCGGATTAATCTTCACGTTATGTTCTTCATTCAGAGTTATTAGCGACCCATCATAGTTCTCGATAATTCTCGTTTTAATACCAGCACAGGGTACGGAGCTAACAACATCCATATGTGCAATAAAACCAAGCACCGAACCGGACCAATTCTCTATATTAGCCTCTATCGTTCCGAATACATATCCATTCTCATCCATGGAAGCATCTGTAATACCAAGGCTTTTCATTTCTTCAACCAGAGCATTTCCAAGTACCAGCTGCTCGGAGGTACTGGGGTGTGTAGTGCTCAGTTCATCCGAGGCAGTTGCAAATCCGGCATATTTGATTAATCTTTCATACGCTCTCATTAATAGACCTCCTTATCAATCGATGCTTTTATTATTTCACAAATGGAGGATAAAAGCTAGTATTGATTAAGGATTATTACTTATCGGTTCCGTAGCATCTTAACATCATATTCTTGATGGAGGGTTTAAAGACCGTATTATGGTCGTAGCCCTCGATCACCTCATAATCCATGGATAAGCCTTGGTAGGTATGTGCAACCATTCCATCATAAAAGCTTTTGATCATACTTTGAAAACCGCTCTCCTCATCACCGCCGACCGTAACATAAACCAAAGCATTTAGTTCCTGCTTCCTCTCGTAGTACCATTTTTCAAAGGCAGAAGCAAAGGCTAGATTCGTATTCACCTGTACGGAGGGGCTTCCGATGTAGTAAGAAGTAAAAGTGTTTTTCGCAATGGTATCACTATGGAACAGTGCATAGATAGCCCAGTAGCCACCGTAGGAATGTCCCGTAAGCGTCACTCTCTCCTTGTCAATGCTGTAATTCTCACATAGATACGGTGTCAGATTCTCCACCAAAAACTGCAGATACAGATCCGGCTGTTCTACCAGATCCCTTTCTCGTATGCTCATGTAGTCATAGCCGTTTGGATATCCGACACTAACCAGAATAACATCCTCTATCTCTTTATTAAGCATCAGCTGACGAAGCTGCGGGTGATCGCTGAGCCTCCAGACCCCATCTGTCATAAGTACCAACGGATACTTCTTTGACGGATCATAGTCCTCCGGCAGGGACAGATGGACCACGAAGGAATCATTGATTTCTTCATCGTATAGGGAGATCTCCTTAATATAATTCTTCGCTGCGGGATCGGCAGTTACAATCTCCTGATAGAATTCGTGCTCCTTCGAAAGTGTTCCAACCTTAATGCTGTCCTTCTCCTTCTCTGTCATAGCCTTGGAAGCGGTTACGCAGTCTCCTTCCTTAGGTCCGTATTCCGTCCCGCTTAGATAGCAGATGCCTCGAAGTAAGGCTTCCAGCTCCATCGTATTATGACCGGCTCCCGGAATGGTCAGATTATTAATCGTTAGCTCCGGATGCGAATTATCAGCTACAGCCTTCAGCCACTGATCAGTACTGGTAAATGCCCGTGAGTTCGTATCGTCCTCGGCATTTATAACACATACCTTAGCACTTAGCTCTGAAGAATTGTCGGCTTCCATCGCCTCCATATCTTTATTCTCTTTCTTCTTAAACAGTTCCGGACTGACAAGTAAGTAATTCGTGGCCGGATTACCGTGATACAATGCATAGCCCGCAAAGAATCCGGCTGTTTCATATCCGGCGATACAGATCTGCTTGGAATCAATATGATAGTTTTCGCAGAACCAACCTAATACGTTCTCTGTCAGAAAGGTCTGGAAATCCGTTATCTTCTGTACATAGTTCTTGTTGCTCTCGCTCTTGATATCTTTAATATCATCAGTATTAAGAATCGCAACCAATGTCTGCGGAGAAGTGTTCCCCAGATAGTCAGAAAGTGCCTTGCGCTCCGTCGGGTTAAAGGAACCACCCAGTACTACATACAACACAGATTCCTTAGTCTCATCATAGGCTTGACTCTTCAGCAAATCGAACTTGTACGAAGCATCCAGTTCCTCATCATAGAAGGAAATGCAGGCTCCTGTTTCGGAGGACTCAATCAGCACCTTTGATAGCTCGTCATCCGTCATATTGTTCTTATATTCCCTTGGAGTTTCCGGTGTAGGAGTAGCCGGTGTAGGATTCTCAGGTGTAAGACTCTCCGGTGTTGGGATCGCCGCTGTATGATACTCCGCCGTAGTATCTGCTTTGTCCGAACACGCACCCAGGAATGCAACCAGGATGAAAGAAATAGTAAATAGAATTATTTGTCCTGACTTCTTCATTTTATATCCCCTTTTTCTGTATTGACATAAAAATTAAAAGCGAAGCACCTCTATATATCCTCGCCAGTAACATGATTTTATCAGAAATAAACCCCGCAGTCTTGACATTTTCTGTTCACTTTTGTCCGGACCTATATGTACTTAACCGTTTGCTAACGGAAGCCATAATTCACTGACAACATCGTCCCCATTTCTGAAACCCTCTCTGCATACCTCCAGTGTACCATTCTCTCTGATCCGGTAAGTGGAGAAGGGCAGGAACTCCGTATAGATTCTGAACCACAGGTCCTGTATTGCCTGTGGCCGCCTCCCGGTACAAGTAAATACCAACCATTTATCTGCAGGTACTTCTATGAAATGATAATCAGAGGAAGCTAATTCTTGCAGGGGACCCTCATATTCTACGCCTACACTGAACCGGATCTTATCTCCATCAGGACAAGGAACCGTATCATGATAACCCAGAATGGCATCAGTAAAATAGGTTGCTTCACTCTTCTTATGAAGCAGGTATTCATACATCCCATCCTTCTGACAGTGCGCCATAAATTCCTGAATAGCGGCTTTATGATCCTCCAGCTGGGCAGCAGTGAATATCATCGATCTGGCTAGTAATCTGATAGGATTATGCCGGACCACACGATAATCCAGTGTACTTCCACCCTCCACCCGAATATGGAGATTAAGCCGGTTATACAGCTTCAACCCCGCATTATTCTTACGGGCGGTATTCGGGGTAATCCCATGAAACCTTGTAAAAGCCTTCGTGAAGCTTTCTGCTGTCTCATACCCATACTTCAGTGCAATGTCAAGTATCCGGGCATCCGTTAACAAAAGCTCCTCACCGGCGAGCGCAAGTCTGCGGTTTCGGATATATTCACCGACCGTAATACCGGTAACGATACTGAAAACTTTCTGAAAATTATACTCGGAGGAATTCGCCTGTCCGGCAATCTTATAGAGACTTAAGCTATCATCCTGATTGATCATATTCGACTCGATATATTCAATTGATTTTTGCAGGCCGCCAATCCAGTCCATGGAATGTTCCTCTTTCTTCAACTATTATTTGGTTTACTAAATTATAGCAATTTACCAATTATATATCAACCTGCTTGACTATACTTCACTACCTGATAATTACTGCCTAATAAACACTTTATAATTGCTAAGGACACTTGAAACACCAGTACCCCTTTATCATGAATGGCTTCCTGAAAGAAGTGGTCGAAGCCTAAGAAATTGTTTTAGTAAATAGGTAGAAATCATTGCTGGAGTATGGTAAAGTTAATTTGCTTGCTATTCTCGATTAAAAAACGACATAAAACGAAGGAAGCGATGAAATGATATTTAGAAATCGGGATAAGGACATGTGCAACGGTCCTATATTTGGTAAAATGGTTCTCTTTGCCTTGCCTATCATGGCGATGAATATTCTTCAGCTGCTGTTTAATGCAGCAGATATGGTAGTAGTCGGAAGATTCTCCGGCAAGGAGGCCTTGGCAGCAGTTGGCGCAACCGGTGCAATCATTAACCTGATTGTAAACTTATTCATGGGGCTATCGGTGGGAACCAGTGTCATTGTAGCCCAGAATTACGGTGCAGGACGGCCGGATGGAGTCAGCAGGTCGGTACATACTTCGATTATCATAAGTATCATTGGTGGTATCCTAGTAATGGCACTAGGTCTTTTGTTATGCAGCCCGTTATTAATTATGATGGGTACTCCTGAGGACATCATTGATTTATCTGCCCTGTATATGAGAATTTATTTTCTGGGCCTTCCGGCCAGTATGATATACAACTTTGGCGCTGCGATACTGCGTGCTGTCGGTGACAGCCGTCGGCCTATGTTCTATTTGCTGATATCCGGGGTTGTAAATGTAATATTGAACCTGTTTTTTGTCATAGTTCTGCATATGAGTGTGGCTGGTGTGGCCTGGGCAACGGTGATTTCCCAGTATCTGTCGATGATATTGGTGCTTTTATGCCTTATCCGTAATAAGGAGGAATCCATTCGCCTGACTCTGAAGAAGCTGCACATTGACGGCAGAAAACTGAAGCAGATTATTCAGATTGGTCTGCCTGCCGGATTGCAGGGACTGCTGTTCTCTGTTTCCAATGTATTAATTCAATCAGCCATCAATTCCTTCGGTTCTCCCATGGTGGCAGCCGGCTCTGCGGCAGGAAATATCGAGGGATTCGTCGCTACTTCCATGAATGCCTATTACAATGCTGCCATTACCTTCACCGGTCAGAACATGGGAGCTAAAAAATATGACAGGATCGACAAGGTAGCGAAGATCTGTACGATATTGATCATTGTTACGTGGATTGTTCTGGGTGGATTGACCATGCTACTCAGCAGACCCTTGTTATCCATATTTACCTCAGATCCGGAGGTTATCAGGCTTGGTATCATCCGAATCAATGTCCTGATGATTGCATACTTTACCTGTGGCATCATGAATGTATTCCCGGGCTTGACCCGCGGTATGGGCTTCTCCATATTGCCGATGATCTGTACCTTAGTTGGAGCCTGCCTAATGCGTATCGTATGGCTGGCTACCTTCTTCGCTTGGTTTCCCACGGTCCTCATGCTTTTTGCCTGTTATCCGATTACCTGGGCACTGGCGGGAATTGGTCAGGTAGGCAGCTTCTTCTATGCAAGGAAGAAGGTCAGGGAACGGGGGGAATAAGGCTGCAGATATCCCAAAAGTTTTTGATTTACATAAAGATAGAGGTCTTTGTCACCTAGCCGGTGCCACAGACCTCATTTTTCATGTAAGCGAATAATTGAATAGTATACAAATTGATATTGACAATGATTATCAATTAAATGATAATAAAGTTACATAGAGAAAAAGTACATAATATTAATCTTACGGATAAATTATTTGAGTATATGATAAGGAGGCCCCTATATGAATGATGAAATCGAAAGCTATAATTCATCGCTGTCAGCAACAGATCAAAAGATTTGTAATATGCTAATGGATGAAATCAATCGAAACCTTCCTCAATCAAAGAGCAAGATCTGGCATGGAGGTCCTGTATGGTTCATTAACGACAATCCGATTGTAGGTTACTGCAAACTCAAAAACCACATCCAATTGCTTTTCTGGAGTGGACAGACATTTGAAGAAGAAGACTTAAAGCCCGTAGGAAAATATAAGGCTGCAGAAGCACTTTATATTGAGGTTGATCAAATAAATGTGGCGCAGTTAACTCTGTGGCTGAATAAATCAATTGAAATTCAATGGGACTATAAAAATATCAATAAGCGTAAAGGCGTACTCTTGCGCATGGAGTAACAAAGCTATTTGACGATATTCCATATTTCAGCCTCTAATATTATATTGGATTTAATCAGATAAAAGGAAGGAGAGTATACTAAACTATATTTTTAGTATAGAAAGAAGATATGAAAGAACTTCAATTCTTAATTGAAATAAATGCATCAAAGGAAAGAGTCTGGGCAACTCTATGGGATGATATTACCTTCCGGGACTGGGCTAATATAATTGATGAAGGTACATATATGAAAGGAGAAATGAAAGAAGGAAAGGAAATCGAGTATATATCATCTGAAAATGGTTACGGTGTGACAAGTCTGATAGAGAAACTTAATCCGAATGAGTTTGTATTATTCAGGCACAGTGCAGATACAAAAGATAGTGGGCAGCAGGAACGTGCAAAAGAGTGGACTGGAGGGACAGAGAGTTACTCCCTTACCGAAAAAAGTGGAGTTACTACATTAATTGTTAAATTCGATGTTCCTGAAGAACTGGAGGAGATCTTTAATATCAGGTTTCCCAGAGCCCTGGAACGTATAAAAACTCTTGCTGAGTAGACCGGGTTATATAAGATTATCACTTAAGCATAAAGGAGGAAATTATATGGGTATTAACGTTTATCTTTATTTTAATGGCAACTGCCGTGAAGCATTAGAGTTTTATGAAGAGGTATTCGGAACAAAGCAATATCAGACTATGACTTATGGAGAAACACCACCTAACCCTGAATTTATTCTTCCGGAGGAAGTTAAGCCTTTAATCATGCACTCAAGGCTGAACATTAATGGTAGTGTTGTTATGTTCTCTGATACATTTCCGGGCAGCCCCTTTACTGTGGGAAATAATGTATCCCTGACATTAATTAGTACCAGTGTGGATCAATTAAAGTCTTATTATAATAAACTAAGTGAAGGAGGAGTCATAGGCCAGGAGCTTACTGAAACCTTCTGGAGCAAAGCCTACGGTAGTCTGACAGATAAGTTTGGTATCGAATGGCAGGTTAGTCATATAAATGACGAAACAGAAATGTAATTTAAATAACAGGTACTGAGCCAGCCGGTAATCAAAGGAGTTCAGCTTTTTTAATACCATGGAACAACCAGATTGTAAGACTCAATAAGGACGGATCATATGAGAAGTAAGTTATAAGATCATAGGAGCTTTTTCCAAGCCGAAATTCGGTAAGGGGAAAGCTCCTTTTGTATTTCTACAGGGGATAGACTGATTCTATTGACATTTCGGTCTATATGATATAGACTAAGCGTATAAGGTCTATAGATCATAGACCAAGGAGGGCGACAATGAGTATATATAAATTAACCGAAAGTGAACAAAGGTTTGCAGAATTAATCTGGCAGAAGGAACCGATTGCATCAGGAGAACTTGTGAAGCTATGTGAAAAAGAAATGAATTGGAAGAAGTCCACAACCTATACAGTACTAAAGAAATTATGTGATAATGGTGTTTTCCAAAATGAAAATTCGGTTGTTTCATCTATTATCACAAAGGATGAGTATTATGCAAAGCAAAGTGTTCGCTTTGTTGAGGATATCTTCGGAGGGTCACTGCCAGAATTTCTAGCAGCTTTTATTGGAGCAAAAAAAATAAATAGGCAACAGGCAGAAGAGTTGAAGAAACTAATTGATGAGCATAAGTCCAAATAAATATTATGACAACTAGGTGAGGAGGTATCGAATGATTGATTTATTGATAGCTATTTTAAATATGAGCCTTAAAGCAAGCTATGTTATACTTATTGTTATGCTTATCAGACTACTACTTAAGAAAGCACCTAAATTTATCTCCTATGTTTTATGGAGTGTGGTTGCTTTTCGATTGATTATACCTTTTTCCTTTGAAAGCATATTAAGTATTATACCTGAGAGTACGAATACTAATCCGATTCCCCGTGACATTGTCTATCAGAAGACTCCACAGATTAAGAGTGGGATAGAAGCTGTAGACAATATAGTAAACCGATCACTTCCTGCTCCAAGTGCTGTAACAAGTGTAAATCCGATGCAGATTTACATGTATATTGGTTCATGTATCTGGATGTTAGGAATCGTAGTCTTGCTTATTTATAGCTTAGTATCTGTGATACGCTTAAGGGGGCAGCTGAAAGAAGCGCAATTACTAGAGGATAATATATTCGAAGCAAATAATCTAAAGACACCCTTCGTGCTTGGTATAATAAAGCCAAAGATATATTTACCTGCTGGACTTAAC
>JAEZJW010000215.1 GCA_023415595.1 Bacillota bacterium | reverse complement strand
TGGAAGAAGTGGCGGGTATCGCTACTCCTGGTGCAGATCCGGAAAGAGAACGGTTTACCGGTAAAGAGTTTGACAGGGAAGGGGAAGATACGGTTTATGGAGTGCCGGGGCTGAATGCGTATTATTTCGGAGCGAGATTTCATGATCCGGAGATTGGAATGTGGATGAGTGTTGATCCGGCGGATCAGTTCTGGAATGCTTATGTATATTGTAGTAGTAATCCAATTATTTTGACTGATCCAAACGGGAAGACTATTGCTTATACAGAAGCTTTTGAAAATGTGAATTCATTTGCATTCAAATTCATGACATTTTTGACTGAACATTTTTTTAAAACTTTAGAACGCCTTGCAACAAGCGAACATGAATTTAATATTTATCTAATTGGATCTTTAGCCGGTCTTGTAGGAGGCAGCAGAAATTATAATAGATTGATGTTGGGTATGATTGACCCTGATGGCTTCTTGGATGAAATGCAAGCAATCAGTAGTACTGCAGATGATATTGCTACATTTGTTCCTCCAGCAAAAATATTTACAAGCGCAGCGGCAAATACATTTACATATGGACCCCATGCAATTAATTGGATGGAAGGTAAACTGAATTCTAGAGAATTAGCTATAGATTTAGCGACAACGAGTATGTCTGAACTTGTTGGAAATCATTTTGAAAAATCTGAAATGGGGAAATTTGCTAAAGTTGTTGGGCTTCTCTATAATAAAGCATTGGGTAATACTGTAAAATTTATTGGAAAGCATACCAAATAGAGGAATCAAATGGATGGATATCTTTCAGGTCTTATTGGAGCTGTTGTGTTTTGTACTCCAATTATTGCATTGGTAATTTATAATTTAAAGAAGAGACTTGGTAAACCAATGCCTGAAGATGTTGATGAAAATTTGTGGTTAGCCAATAATATTAAAGGTTATTTTGCTATTGGTGGTTATATAATATTATTACTTGCTTTAATAAGGAAACTAATTTGGGATTATTAAATAATCCCATTTTTCTATCGTCATTATTTACCTATGGGAAAGAAATATGGAATAAACGAAAATACAAAATGCATAAAGTTTGTGATATCAGAACCGTAATAGCTAACCTATAATGTGGCCTTTGTGTATTGAAAACGATTTAGTACTCTTCCATCAGATTATGGAATTTATATGATTTATGGTATGACATTTCGCATGATAGGTTTTTAGCTGAATATCTTATTACAGAAATAAGAATTGTGATGTTATATAGATCTATCTTTAAGTAAAATAAATAAGAACTGTAATTTTATTTATACTATTCAATCAAAAGTAAAAAATTGTATTTAATAATTATTTTGAAAAACATGTAAAAATGAACCAATAATCAAATTTAAGGGAAGAAAATGAAAATAGCTATTCATGTAATCTTTACCATAATAATTTCAAGCATCATGGTGTTTTTATTTCAGATGTTTTTCCCAAAACCCAAAATAGCCTATATCGATTCGGGCAAACTATTGATTGCATTTTCAGAATCTGCAAAAATACAGAATGAGCTTAAAACTGAGGATGAAAAATGGCAGGCTGATCTGAAAAAATTACAGGATTCTCTAAAAGTGTCAATTGATATCATGTCAAATGAATACGATAATGCAACTCCAGCCAGAAAAAAAGATTTACAGGATAATCTGTCAGCAAGAAATCAGCAGATAAATAATTTCCGCCAGGCTAATTTACGTAAAATGGATGAGATGCGCCAGAAAAAGATGACTGGTGTAGTGGAAAAAATCAACATTTTTGTTGCAGAGTACGGCAAGAAAAAACACTACAGTGTAATTTTGGGTACTGGCCCTGGCGGAAACATCATTTTTGGTAATCAGGCTTACGATATTACAGATGAAGTAGCTGCAGGATTAAATGAAAGATACAAATGAGTATGTTTCCAAAAGGAGTTTCTGGTTATTTCAAATTGTATCTCTGTTTTTTAATGTTACTGTTGGTTGTAAATTGTGAAAAAACACTGAATAGTAACGAATATGTTGAATATTTTAATAAAAACAGGATGAAATTCTCAAAAGTAGTTGAAAGAAATGGAATATCAGCTATCTTTACCTGTCATCCTCCTGAACTATTTGTTGCACAAACTTTGAGTTTCGATACCACAGTTAACGGTAATGAAATAAAAGAAAAATATTCCAGATCCCTAGTAATGGTGTTAACCATTAAACCTGTATCCATGGACAATAAAAAATGGATTGACTTATCCAATGATTTAAAGGAATTTCAGACTGGAAATGGAAAAAATGCATTCCTTGTTAATGGAAAAGATACAATATATCCTGTTGACTACAAAGTTGAAAGTGGCTGGAATCCAGACAATGAAAGCTCTTTTATATTTGCCTTTAATAAGGAAAATATCAACAGGAAAAGAGAATACAATTTTGTAATAAGGAACATAATTTCTGAAATAGGCACTGTTGAAGTTCCACTAAAAGATATTAACAAGTGGAGAATAAGATTAAGGGGATAGGATGAAGTTTCATTTAAACATATTTGCCTGCAGTTTATTTATGATGTGTCTTCTGTCAGTGACAGAAGCAGCTCTCACCAACGGTCCGACACAACAGGAATACAATTTTTTTGAATCTGCTGATGCAACCGATATGGTGCAATTGCAAACAGGAGATTTTGCACAGGTAATAAATATTGGCACAGTCGGTAGCCCCAGTGGTTTGGGATATCCCATTACTTTGAGTTACCATGCTGGAATACGTAATAACGAGGAAGCCACTTGGGTAGGTTTAGGATGGGCTTTGAATGTAGGGGCTATAAACCGGTTGATGCAGGGATTTCCGGATGATTTGAATGGTGAACAGGTAATGAACTATGTTCATCATGAGGGTGAAACCGGACATGATAATTATGTGGGTTTTAATTTATCAGTTTATGGTTGCGGATTTGGATTAACATTTGGTGCAAGACATGTGGCTGGAAAGGGACGCGAAAGTCTTGGTTTAATATCAAGTACTATGAGCGCGGGGCCGTTTTCTGTAACATCAAATAGTGATCTTTCTGAAAACGTATTTACAGCAAACTTTGGACTGTTTACATTAAGCAGCAACAAATCTTACTCTGTTTTAGGGATAACATTAGGAGAGAATGGATCAATAAGTGTCTCAGGTGGAGGCAGTGCAGGTAATGTATCATTTGGGGGAGGTGTGGGTTTTTCACCGAAAAATACGACATATAATAATGGATTCACACAGTGGTCAGAAAGCTGGGGATTTTCTTTGGGTTTCGGCATTTACGGTATTGGTATAGGGTTCAGTTTTACACATGTTGAATGGGGTTGGTGCTATGAACACATGGAATCTGGTGGAGCCTATGGTTATCTTTATCAATCACCATATAATCCCACAGAAGTTGTTACTAAAAATAAAGTTATATATGATGCAATGAGAGGTTATAATGGCATGTGGAAATATTCATTGGACGTTTCAGATACCAGTCTGTCTGCAGTTTGTCGAAGTCGTAGAACTGATGATAAAATGGAATTTTCACAAGGTAATAATTTCGGCTTTCCCACACAGGATCTATACGCGGTAAGTGCTCAGGGAATAAATGGCGTATTTAAACCATTTGCTTATGAAGTACCTGAATATTACACCAACGGCTCAGATGATTTAGATGATGGATTGTTTGGCATTCCGGGCGAGGATGAAGGTAATTGGGATGAATTGTTTAATACAGAGCAGACCAGAATTACACCGGATTTCAGAAATGGATTCGTTTTTAAAATGTTAGGTGAACCGGCTAAGAACCTTGTTGATAATCTCAGCGGTCTGACTTATTCTGGTTATGACTCATTCCAAAATATTGATCAGATCAATTATCAGGTTAGCGGAACACGCATAGAGCCTATATTTGGGTTGCTTAGTGAGTTTAAGGATAAATTGAACGGTTTTGTGGTAACCAAAAATGATGGTACTTCATACTGGTATCTTGTGCCTCTTTATTCTTTACAAAATGCCAATTACCTGAATCAGGTAAAGGATACTCCTACAGAACTGAATAAAGATAATTTAAGTTATGGAGAGAATTTTGGCCCGCATGCCACCTCATGGCTCTTGTCTGCTATTACCGGACCGGATTATGTAAAACTGGTTAATCCGGGATTAGAAGATCCTTTGGTTAGTCCGCTGGAAAAAATGCTTCCTCACGATGGAGACCTTGGATATTGGGTAGCTTTTCATTATGAATATGGGTTTCCTGTTATTGAAGACGAGAATGGATACCCGCAGTTAAAAACTGATACTGTAAAAATAGACCGTACAACTTATGCGTGGAGAGATCCTTATTTTAATAACTATATGGAAAAACACCATTTTACCGATTCATGTGCTTTATCGGGAGGACTTTTTGATTTCCCATATATGTCAACATTTGGCTTAAAGGAGATAACCTATCTAAAAGCTATCGAGACTGCCAGCGAAATTGCATATTTCAGGACAAGCGAGAGATTGGATGGCTTTGGTTTGGATTACCGTTTCGGTGATGATCCCAAAAATGAATATCCCAAATTTCAGGACAGATTTCCTATTCCGGCAAGTAATATAACCGGAAATCTCCATAACAATTTTATAAGAACATATATCACTGAAGGATGTGATCGAAGAAGCATTATTGTTCCGCCAAGCGTTGTACCTTTACCAGAACAAATTAATAATCTTGATGATTGCATCTGTATTGAGGTAGATGACCCGAAATATGGAAAAGAATGGTTTGATGGTCTTGAAGAAGGGACTAATATAGCACAGTTGAACTTTTCAGTAAAAAAGATATATTCAACAATATGTCGCAGGAAGCAAAAAGCGATTGATAATGAAAGAGGAGAGCTTTTTATACTCAAAGATATGAAAGGATGGAGCGTTAACGGGCGTACTGTAAATAAACAACCTGCTGTTTGGGAACCACAGGTTAAAATTATTAAATTTGATTTAAATCGAATTGATGTTGGAGATTTTTGGTGGCACGTAAACGCAGCTGTTAATCCTATGACTTCAGTTGTTGATCCGTTTCAGATGGCAAATGATGAATTAAGTTTGACCGTTTCATATGCACGTTGTTTTTATGTAGAGGAGATTGAAGAGGATGATGGCAAAAAGAAATGGCGGTATTATATTGCAGGCTATCAGGATGGTAGTCAAGGTCAAGGGCGCTTTAAAAATATTAGAACTGGTGTGCAATTCAAACATAAAGAATTAAGGTGGAGAGATAAACGTAAAACCTATGAATTATTCAGCCTTGAAAATCTGCAGATCCATCAGAGTAACCCCGGGCATTTTGCTGGACATGTTTGGGAAAGGTATATTAATAAAAACCCGTTAAGTCATTATCTTAAAAAACTGGATGAAATTGCCTTTTATTCTAAATCAGACTATCCATATATAGACAGGTTTTCAGATCCCGGGGAGCCTGGCGCAGAACAAGAGTTTCCTTGGAATGATCTTCCTTATCCACAATCTTATAGAAGAATTAATTTCCGATATAATTATGAACTTGCGAAAGGCACACCTAATTCCAAATCGGATACGATAGTTTACAATATTGACAGAAGCATAAAAAGTTTTAGCGGTGGTAGACTGACTCTAAAAGAGATTCGTACTGAAGCAGGCCCGGAAAGCGTTTCTGTTTCTTTACCGCCATATCTTTTCTCATATAATGGTACGGATGAACGATATGAAGGATTTGATAAAGTCGATGCGTGGGGTATGAGATACCAGGGTGACACTATTGATTGGAATCAAAGTGACAGGGGTGTTAATTGGAATCTTAATAAAGCGCTACTGCCTTCATGTGGTTCATTAGAAATAGAATACGAGAGGGACAGACTCGAATCACATCTCTCCACCATTCATAAAATGAAACAAAGAAATAGATGTGTTAATTACGTTGGTGCTATTTATGAAGAGAGTATAACAAATCCAGGAGAGTATTATATGCCAATAGGCATAAATGATAATCCCGCTACTTTTAAGGATGGATATGAAATTACTCTTGATAATGTTGATAGTCTTAAAGTTGGCATGTACTTTCTTATTAGATTTTTTGATAATGGAGGCAGGCCATTCAGGACTGATTATACCTATAAAATAATGAATATCAATAGGGTTTTAAACAAAGTTACAACCGATGCCATTATTGAAGTACCAAAAATGTATGATTCAGCCACTTGTTTGTTTATCAGATCATCCAGTATCTATTGTGACGGTGTTCGAGTAAAATCTATTACATCCAATTCGATTTCTGGTATCCAGAGAACAGATTATGTATATGAACCAGGTATTGTTGAGATTCTGCCTGATGCATCCCACAATGATCGTTTTAATATTGAAACAAGCAGACAAATATTCGACGATACATTCGGTGATATAGATATTGAAGCTGAAGATGCAAATTACAGCAATTTAGTATCCGGGCAAATGAGTTTTAAGGGTGAAACAGAAATACGAACTGTGCTGTATAAGTCAGATACCATCGGCACTGGAGTTATAGAATTTGAGTTCCTTATCAGAGATACTGGTAATTACGATTTCCAATTGATTTGTAATTGCCCAGATAAGCAGGTAAACAAATTCTCAATTCATAAAGACAATGATGCCGACACTGTTATAGTTAGTGTTGATGACTGGTATACAACGAAAGAGATCATACACGTGGCCAGTAATGTAAAATGGTCCTTAAGATTTCCTACTACAAGTGATTTGGGAATCCACAAAATCAGGGTTGAAGCCGAGCTAAAGTATAATGTTAACTTGGAAGATAGACTGAAAGTAGATAAATTGGTAATTAAAAACAAAGTTACAAGAGAGGTAACAAAAATTGTTTCCAGACCATTTATATCCGATATTGCTTATAATTATAATTCAGGGAATGCAAGAGTTATTTATCCCACAGTAGACATCATAAATACAGATGAAAAAAATAATAATAACAATGGATTTACAAGAATCCATTTCTACACATGGAAGGATATGCTTCCAGGTGGAATTGGTTTGATAAAAGACACAATTTTAACGACTGCAGATTTTAATATCCGTCATATTGAAGATCGGTCATCTATAGTTTTTGCTTTGAAGAAATTGGAAAGATATAACAAAGACAGCATTCTTGTATATGAAAGGATACCGGAATACGTTTTTTCTGATAAGCTATCAGATAATAATAGCATTCATGAGAGACCAGGAGTGTTATTTAATTCTTTGGATTCAAGAGTTGATTCAAATAAAGCACTCGGATTGATACGTGAGCGAACAAAGCTCAGGAAGGGATCTGAATATCAAATAACAAGTGTAACCGATGTGATAAGGTATACACCATTTCTGGTGGGTATGACTGAAAAAATAAATGGCAGCACTGTTACTGTAAGAAATGGTTTATTTGATGCTTTTACAGGTGAACCAATGGCAACTGTTACCAGTAATGCTTCAAAGCCTGACAGTGAAATAGTACAAATGGAAATACCTGCCATATATGTTTACAAAGAAACTGGAGATTCTTTATATGAAGATCTTATTAATGCAAACAATTTCCGTCGTGAGGGCGTTAACTTAAGTATCAGAAAAAGTGGTTTGAATCCATCATATCTTAATTCCGATGGGTTACCAATGAATCTGAGGCGACCAATCGACGAGCATAATTCAGATCCTGGTAGAAATATTATACTTCAGGCAAGTGCAGAAACGCATAAAAACTTCGGTACCACCTTTCAGATATTGCCAAAACACTCGTTAATCTGGAAAGGTGGGCGATTTTCTTTCCCTGATGGGAAAAATCCAGATTTATCGGTTTGGCAGAATGGTGGTGAGATCATCAAAGCTGATGTTTATAGTCGAATTTTAACCACTGAAGATGAGTTGGGAATCTACCATACCAGTGTTTGGAATCCTCGAGCCAATGTTGTAATAGGAAATGTAGCAAATTCGAGTTTTGATGAGTGTGGCATTTTCACATGTGATTACATGTATTCTATGACTTATCAGAAAGATTCAACTACCGAGATGGAAATCGATGAAAAATGGTATGATGTTATTAATGGATGGGAAAGAGGGAAGGGAAATTCCAGTGGTGGAACCGGTGCCGTAAGTGAAATAGTTGATGAAGATAATCCTTTCGGCCTTAAATGTATTCATGTAAGAAACGCTTTTGGACCAACAAAGAATTTTAAAGTATATAAAGGTAAAACCTACATTTTTAGCGCATGGGTGAAAATAAATGATAATGGTTCAAGTCAGGATACGCTAAAGATGGTTGCAGAGCACCGTAAACTTGCTAAAACAAATCCAGGGTGGCCGATTACAAAGGATTCCTTATCAGCTCCGATAAATTATTCAGTAAAAACAGTTTTAGAATCCGACCACAAGTGGCAATTTGTTGAGATGGAAATACCATCATTTTCAACAGACGAATGGTTCGTGCGTGTATGGATTGGAAATGATAAAAGGCCTATCGATTGTAATATTACTGATATAAGATTTTATCCGAAAGATGCAATGGTTTCTACCTATTACTATGATTATAAAACCGGAGTTGCGATTGCAGCCGTTGATCAGAACAATAATGCCACATATTCTAAAAATGATCAGTTTGGAAGAATTACTGAAAGCGGGATATTAAAGAAAACAAACTGACAAATAAATAAGATAGACATTACAGGAGAAATAATGAGAATATCTCATAATTACATCATTGTTTTTTATCTGTTATTTGCAATTGTCCAGATTAGTGCAGATGAGCTTTCAAAAATTCCGAAAGTTCAAAAAGAATATGATTTTATGTGTGGGTGCAAGCACATTTTTTATAAAAATCAGTTCGAACCATCAGAAAACCATTTCTCTGGTTCTACGCAAAGCACTACTGTCGCTTATAATGGCCAAAGCAATAAAATAGAAACAAATCGAGTGTCTTTTTCAGAGCTTATCATTCCGGATGAGGTTGTGGAATGTTTCATGGCTGGTAAATACAGTAGACTTACTGGTTACTTTCTGACAGAACCTAAAAAATATTTTAAAATTACTGCAGAATACCAACTTGATGGCTCTGGCGTTTGGGAAACTTTAGAAATTAAGAAATTCCCAGGAGCACCCTTTTGGAAAAAGTTTGATTATTATTTTGATTTAGTAAATATGCCAACTACCAAAAAAGTAAAAATTAAAGTTCAATCACCAGTTGATCTTGGAGAAAATGAAACTGAGGATCAAATTTATTCGCTTTATCTGGATGAATTCAGAATATGCAAATATTGTGATGGAGTGGTAAGTGTTCCTCTTCCTGCATTAAAAAAACTGGAGGCAAATACTGGAGAATTAGTAACTCTTTCTGAAAATAACTTTAAACTTTCTGTTTCAACTGGAACCAGCAAACTTAAAATTAAACCAGTTCTTGAGCCATCTTTTGCTGGAAGTACAATTAAGGTAAATGGATCAACTGTCAGCTCTGGAAGCTTTTCACAAGATATATACCTCGATCCAGACCCAGATAAGTCTACTTTTATATATGTAGAAGTATCACAGTCAGTATGTGAAAGAAATCTTTATGTAGTCGAAGTTAAAAAGCCGGAAGGTCCTGATGCCACTCTTTCTAATCTTAAAACAACTGAAGGGGTTATATCACCGGTTTTCTACCGTTTTCAAAACAATTATACCATAATGGTTGGCATCGATGTATCAACATTGCGATTAATTCCAATTGCTAACGACCCTAAATCA
>JAEZJW010000085.1 GCA_023415595.1 Bacillota bacterium | reverse complement strand
AAAGTCTGCCTTATCGGGTTTATAGTATGATGCCCGGACGGGAGCTTTTTGTCAATCACATGATCAATGAGGGTTCCGTCGAGCTGGTAAAGGCTGACCTTCACATGAAGATTGGGTTCGTGAATAGTAACTGCCAATTGACCTTTTTGGATAGCAGCAGCAAAAGAACCATTTTTAACCCGCCGCATTTTTAAGGACGATGGTAAATCAAATTGCCAGTTTCCATCGGCATCCGTAGTCGTGGATTTATCGGCTATGACCAGTTGTACGGTCGCACCCTCGATACTTGCCCCGGTCTGGTCTTTAACCGTACCAGAAAGAGTCTGAGCGGAAAATGACTGGTTGAACAGGGAAGTTATAATTAAGAAAAAACAATTAAATCGCAATTTCGTTTGCATTTGGTACCTCAATGAGTGTGTAACAGCCGAAGCTTATTTTAGATTAAATAACCACATCCAAATCTTAAGACTAAATTATAGCTAAAAAGTAACAAGTTATTATATAGTGGATTTTAATACTTCAGAAGTTCTATTATCTGCAGACACAATATAAATTGTCTCTGGTGAATAGGGGCAGGTAAATATATGGGAAGATGGGGTCGGACCTGGATTATCTTCCTCTTAAACCAAGGGTTTATGTGGTTTTAGATGTCAAATTTGAACCGATTAAAAAGAATGTTTCCCCATCATAAAAGGGTAATAAAACGCAAAGCACTCAGAGTTTAAAAGTTTGCAAAAAAAAAGGAATTAAAGAGAAAAAATTACACAGATGTTTCAAAGTTTTAACCGATTAAAATTTAACTTTTGATACGAGGTAAGATTTTGAAATAAAAAGAGAAAAGCAAGGTCCGACCCCAGGAGTACCGTTTCCGGGGCCAATACTCAGTGCAAGCTTAAAACCCCAGCTGAAGATGGAAAGTGAAGGAAGTTCTTGGAGCATTTACCTATGAGGAACGGAAGACGAAAGAAAATGAATTACATTCCGAATTGAGTTTAAAATATATCAAGCCGATGACTACAAATTTAATAGTGAATCAAAGGGTGGATAAAAACTTGCAGGAAATGCTTTTAGCTTCATTATTATTAATAGATTAGCTTTTGGGTTTTTAAAATTAGCTTCATTCCGATCTCTTTTCTGATAAACCATGATCTGTAATTTTATACCATAGAAGAAACAAATGGCTGCACAATTTGTTCCAGTTAACGTAATATTTATAAGGTGTATAATGAGATTTATTCTCTTTAGATTGCTTTTATTACCCTGTTTGAGATATATTTAAGGACAGATTAAGAGAAAATTTCACCTTTGGAGGTGGTAAAATGTTGATCAGCTTTTCACTGGAAAACTGGATGTCCTTTAGAGATAGAGTTACATTTTCGATGGTGGCTAGCAAGGAGCGTCAGCATGGTGAGAGGTTACCTAAAATCGAAAAATATCAGATGAGATTACTTCCAATCGCTGCAATCTATGGTGGTAATGCTTCAGGTAAAACCAATTTTTTCAAAGCCTTGAAATTCGCCAGAAGGCTGATTGTACAAGGTATCGGGATAGACAATCTGATTCCTGTTAAACCATTTAGGTTGGATGCAAAAATGGCTGAACAGCCATCGTGGTTTGAATTTGAATTATTGATTGAAAACACCGTTTATGAATACTCCTTTGCTGTAACCAGGAAAGCGGTAGTCGAAGAGAAACTCGTGGTTATTACAAGCACAAGCGAAAAAGTTCTTTATCACCGTAATGGTAATAACACAAATTCTGAAGAATTCTTTAATGATGAACCAAGTTTGCAGTATGCTTTTAAGGGGACCAGAGACAATCAGCTTTTTTTGACAAATTCTGTTTCACAGAAGATCGACAAATATCGTCCTGTCTTTGATTGGTTTAAGAAAAATTTATTACTTATTGCACCAGATGAACGTTTTGAACCTATTGATTTTGGACCTGTCAAGCGGTTCTTTGATGAAGAACACCCGCATTATTCGACTATAAACGAAGTATTGTCGCAGCTTGATACAGGCATTTCGCATTTATGCAGCGAAAGGATCTCTTTTGAAAATTTTCCGATACCTGAAAAATTGAAAACAGAGTTGTTTGAGGAAGTAAAAGATAACACCACTATTCTTTTACGTAACATGTTGACTAAGGAACGATATTTAATAACTCGCAAAGAAGGTGAGTTAATTGTCAAAAAGCTGGTTACCTGTCATTCAAAGATGGATGGAACTGACGCTAAGTTTGAGCTTTATGAGGAATCGGACGGTTCACAACGAGTAATCGATCTGCTGCCGTTTTTTCTTGAAGTATCAAATCCGGCATCTAAAAAAGTCTTAGTTATTGACGAGCTTGACCGAAGTCTTCACACGTTATTGACTCGTAGTCTTCTTGAGGAGTACTTGAATAGTTGCTCTTCTGAAACCAGATCTCAATTACTTTTAACTACTCATGATGTTCTTCTCATGGACCAGAAACTATTGCGTCGCGATGAGATGTGGGTAACCGAAAGGGATCCAAAAGGTGTTTCAAATATATTTTCATTTAGTGAGTATAAGGATGTAAGGTACGATAAAGATATTCGTAAAAGTTATCTTCAGGGACGAATGGGTGGCATTCCTAAGATTCTTTTAAGGTGTGGAATGGGAAATTCCAGTTATATCCAAAAAGAGGTAAGGGATATTGATAATGTCGAAAAGACGAAAGTTTGAGAGAAAACTTGGTAACCGACGTTACAAAAAATTATTTGTTCTTGCAGTTGAAGGTGGGAAGACTGAGCCGGAATATTTTTCTTTTTTCAATTGCAATCAATCGACAATTCATGTAGAGTGCATCAGTAAAGGAAATAAAAGTGCACCTTTTTATGTGCTGAAACAGTTGGAAAATCGCCTTCGTGATGAAGGATTAAAATCCTCTGATGAAGCCTGGGTTGTGGTTGACAAGGATAAGTGGACCGATGAGCAATTGAATGGTCTTTATAGGTGGTCTAAATCAGAAAAGAACTATGGATTCGCACTCAGTAATCCTAATTTTGAATACTGGTTATTGCTTCATTTTGAAGATGGTAACGGGATAAGCTCTTCTAAAGATTGTGAAGTTCAACTAAAGAAATATCTTCCAGATTATAATAAGGCCATCGAAAAAGGAGAAATTACCTGTGAAATGATTAAAAATGCAGTTAACAGAGCAAAAGCACGTGATAATCCATCATGCATAGATTGGCCACGAAATCCGGGATGTACTACAGTTTATAAGTTGGTGGAAAAAATCTTATCTGCTGGTTAAACGTAAAAACAGCTTTTGAATAATACTTCATTGGCACTTGAACCCAGATCCAAATTGAGAGAACTTCATAAATACATAAGAGTATTCAGCAATCTGGAAAAGCCCTCCATTGTTAATGAATATGAGCCAATAATTTTCTTCTGTCGGAGATGGAAGGGGGCAGATCACTGTCAATTTATTAACCGTTTAAAAATTACCTTTTGATATGATTTAACACCCTGGTATAAAACGAGAAAGGTAAGGTCCGACCCCAGGTCTTCCACAAATTAAAAAAAGCACCTCTCTCCGAACCAAAAAGAGGTGCTTCCTTGAAAATGTATTTCAGTTACTCTGATTACTGCATCGATATCGACTTGACCTTAACGACATGACTGCCGAGTGACATTTTGATCATATAGACTCCCGGCTGCATTCTTGCATCATTGAGCGGGAGCAGCAATTGTGACGCGTG
>JAEZJW010000224.1 GCA_023415595.1 Bacillota bacterium | reverse complement strand
AGTTCCCAGTCTTACTACGATTAATGCTATGAAAGTGTAAATAAGTCTTGTTCTGATATCCTTAACTTTAAAAGCGTTTCGGAATGTTTTAAACATATTAAATCACCTCAGCATTTCCACCAAGAGCCTGAATTTTCTCTACCGCGCCTGCACTAAATGCATTGACCTTGATATCCAGCTTCTTAGTAAGTTCTCCATTTCCAAGAATCTTAACACCATCTCTGGGGTTCTTAATGACTCCTGCCTCTATTAATGAATCAACTGTTACTGTAGCACCATCATCAAATCTATTTAACTCATCTACATTTATTGCAACTATTACCTTCGTATTCCGGTTGTGGAAACCACGCTTCGGAATTCTTCTGTATAAGGGCATCTGTCCGCCTTCAAAACCAACTCTGGGAGCTCCGGAACGGGCTTTCTGGCCTTTATGACCTTTGCCAGCTGTCTTTCCGTTGCCAGATCCATGTCCACGACCTCTTCTGAAGTTGTTGCTCTGTTTGGATCCGCTTGCCGGTCTTAATTCTGATAGATTCATACGTGCACCTCCTTCTTTCAGTTAATTATATTTCTTCGACCTTAACTAAGTGTTTCACCTGATCGATCATTCCTCTGACAGCTGCATTGTCAGGCATCTCAACAGTCTTCTGCATTTTCTTCAGACCGAGCGCTTCAACGGTTGCTTTGTGCTTAGGAATGGCACCGATAGGGGACTTCACTAACGTGATTTTTAATTTATCTGCCATATTAATACCTCCATAATGCCGCTATCGGCATTTTCAAATACTTTGCAAAAGCATGTTATATGCTTTTTGGTTGAAATGCTTTCTTTCAACCTTACAACTCCAAATTTGAATGATTACAGTAGATGCAATTACTTCAATTGCTCTACGGGAATTCCACGAAGCTTAGCTACTTCCTCAGGGGTCTTTAACTGGCTTAATCCATCAATGGTAGCAAGAACTACGTTCTGCTTATTGTTGGAACCAAGGGACTTAGTACGGATATTCTTAAAGCCCGCAAGCTCAAGCACGTTACGTGCAGGGCCGCCTGCTATAACACCGGTACCCTCGGGAGATCTCTTGAGTAATACGGTAGCACTTCCGAACTTACCAATAAAGTCGTGAGGCACGCTGCCGTTCTCATCAATCGGCAGACTGATTAACTTTTTCATAGCATCTTCTTTGCCCTTACGGATTGCCTCAGGGATTTCTGTTGCTTTTCCAAGGCCTGCACCTACGTGTCCGTTCCTGTCGCCAACAACTACTAACGCCGTAAAACGGAAGTTACGTCCACCTTTTACAACCTTAGTAACACGTTTGATTGATACTACTTTATCTTCTAATTCCAGTTGACTGGTATCAACGATTGAACGTTTCATGTGTTCTCCTCCTTGTTTAGAATTCCAGACCAGCTTCGCGGGCTGCATCAGCCAACGCCTTGATCTTTCCTTGATATATGAACCCGCCTCTATCAAAGACAACAGCTTTAATGCCTTTTTCTAAGGCTTTCTTAGCAATAACAGTGCCTAAGTAAGCTGCTGCTGCTACATCGTTGGTTTTCTGAAGCTCAGCCTTAACATCCTTCTCAAGGGTGGACGCTGCAACTAAAGTATTTCCTACTGTATCATCAATGATCTGCGCATACATATGATTGTTGCTTCTAAACACAGCCAAACGCGGTCTCTCAGGAGTACCTGTGAAACGGTTACGTAACTTAATATGCTTTTTAACACGGATATCTGATCTTGACTCTTTATTAACCATATTATTTCACTCCTCCTTTATTTTTTACCGGTCTTACCAACCTTGCGTCTGATCACTTCATCAGAATACTTAATGCCCTTACCCTTATAAGGCTCCGGTTCTCTCTTAGCTCTGATTTCAGCGGCGTATTGGCCAACCTTTTCTTTATCAATACCTTTTACGGTGATCTTGTTCTGACCTTCCAGTACAGATTCAATTCCTTCCGGATCAACCATCACTACCGGATGGGAATATCCGAGTGTTAAGGTTAATTCCTTACCGGATTTTGCTGCCCTGTAACCAACACCGTTGATTTCCAGGGTCTTCTGATAGCCCTCAGTAACACCGGTTACCATATTAGCGATCAGGGTTCTTGTGAGTCCGTGGAGTGCCTTCATTTTCTTTAACTCGTTCGGTCTTGTAACAACCACCTCGGCGCCCTCTAACTTGATACCCATTTCTGAAGGTAACACTCTTTCCAATGTTCCCTTGGGACCTTTCACGGTCACTTTATTATTTTCTGCTATTACTACAGTTACACCTGCAGGAACAGCGATAGGCATTCTTCCTATACGTGACATGCCCGCACCTCCTATTGTTTTTGAGAGAAACCCAGGTTCCTCGTTATATTTGTGATAAACGTTCCTTACCAGACGAATGTATTGCTTTCGTATGGCAAGTTTTCAACCGTTTGCTGCTTACCAAACGAACGCATGGCCTTCGTATCGCAAGTTTACGACCGTTTGTAAACTACCAAACGAAAGCAAGTACCTCTCCGCCTACATTCTGCTCTCTTGCTTCTCTGTCAGTGAGAACACCCTTGTTTGTGGAGATGATTGCAACGCCTAAGCCTCCGAGAACCTTAGGCAGCTGGTCCTTGTTCGCATACACGCGAAGACCCGGTTTAGAGATTCTTTTAAGGCCGGTAATAATCTTAACATTTTTATCTTTACCATACTTTAAAGTGATATGGATTGTCTTAAAGCTTCCAACTTCCTCGATGTCATACTTTCTGATATAACCTTCTCTTACAAGGATGTCAGCAATAGCAACTTTCATCTTAGAAGCAGGTACATCTACTGTATCATGTTTCGCAGTATTTGCATTACGGATTCTCGTAAGCATATCTGCAATGGGATCGCTCATTGTCATTTCATTTGCCTCCTTTCTTAACCTCTTACCAGCTAGCTTTCTTAACGCCTGGTATCTGACCTTTGTACGCTAATTCACGAAAACAAATTCTGCAGATTCCGTATTTTCTTAAATAAGCATGCGGACGGCCGCAAATTCTGCAACGGTTATATTCTCTGGTGGAGAATTTCTGCGTACGCTGTTGTTTTATTTTCATTGACGTTTTAGCCATGGAAATTCCCTCCTTATTTTCTAAATGGCATACCAAATAGTGTTAACAGTTCACGAGCCTCTTCGTCCGTCTTAGCAGTAGTTACGAAGATGATATCCATACCTCTTACCTTGTCAATCTTATCATACTCGATTTCGGGGAAAATCACCTGCTCCTTGATACCAAGGGAGTAATTGCCTCTGCCGTCAAATGCGTTGGGATTAACGCCACGGAAGTCACGTACACGAGGTAAAGATAAGTTGATCAGACGATCAACGAACTCATACATCTTCTCACCTCTTAAGGTAACCTTACATCCGATAGACATACCCTCTCTGATTTTGAAGTTAGCTACGGATTTCTTTGCCTTGGTAATGACAGGCTTCTGACCTGCAATAATCTCCATATCCTTTATTGCAGACTCTAAAAGCTTAGCATTATCCTTAGCCTCACCAACACCCATGTTGATGACAACTTTATCAAGCTTCGGCACTTCCATGACATTCTGATAACCGAATTTCTTAGTCAGGCCGGGCACTACTTCATTTTTATAAAAATCTTTTAATCTAGCCACCTTTACCAAAACCTCCTCTCTGAATTAGTCAATTACATCGCCGTTAGACTTAGCGAAGCGTACTTTTTTCGTTCCCTTCTTATCCTCAACGGTCTTGAAACCAACTCTGGTAGGCTTACCCTTATGAAGGTACATAACATTTGAAGCATCAATCGGGGACTCCTGATGGATGATACCACCCTTGGGATTCTTCTGGTTAGCCTTCGTGTGCTTGGAAATCGTATTCACACCTTCCACTAACAGCTTGTTCTCCAGTACGGAGATAACCTTGCCCTCTTTGCCTTTATCTTTGCCGGCAATAACCTTAACGTTATCACCCTTTTTAATTTTCATCGTTGCCACAGTCTCGACACCTCCCTATAATACTTCTGGTGCTAAAGAAACGATTTTCATGAATTGTTTCTCTCTTAATTCTCTTGCTACCGGCCCAAAGATACGAGTGCCCTTCGGGTTCTTGTCTTCCTTGATAATTACGGCAGCATTCTCATCAAACCTAATATAAGAGCCATCCTTACGGCGTGCACCCTTTACGGTACGAACCACAACAGCTTTCACTACATCGCCCTTCTTTACAACACCGCCTGGTGTTGCATCTTTAACCGAAGCAACAATGATATCGCCTATATTAGCATATCTTCTGGTTGATCCGCCAAGCACTCTGATGCAAAGTAGTTCTTTCGCACCGGTATTGTCGGCAACTCTAAGTCTTGATTCCGCTTGGATCATGATAATACTCCTTTCAGTTGTAATAACTCCAACCTGTATGCCCGCAGGACATACCCTTGATTTATAGAAAAATCATATGATAGAAAGGCTTATTTAGCCTTCTCGATAATCTCCACAAGTCTCCATCTCTTATCCTTGGATAACGGTCTTGTCTCCATTACCTTAACCTTATCTCCGATATTGCACTCATTTTTCTCATCATGAGCCTTCAGCTTATAGGTTCTCTTTACGATCTTGCCATATAAAGGATGTTTTACGTTGTCCACAATAGCAACTACGATGGTTTTATCCATTTTGTCGCTTACTACCTTGCCGATACGTACTTTTCTTAAATTTCTTTCCACAACAATACTCCTTTCCATGACTGCAGGTTCCTTGCACCGGCACAATGCTTACCGGTAAGGAGAACCCTCCAATCCATCATTATTTAGAAGCCTTAGAAAGATCAGAAATCACAGTCTGAATTCTGGCAATGTTTCTTCTGACTTCCTTTATTCTGCTTGTATTATCCAACTGGTTGGTTGCATTCTGGAATCTCAAGTTGAAGAGTTCCTTCTTCGCAGCTACTAATTCACCATTCAATTCTGCAGCTGATTTTGTCTTTAAATCTTCTACATATTTATTAGTTTTCACTGTTTTCACCGCCTTCTAAGTCTGCACGGGATACGATCTTACACTTCAACGGTAATTTGTGCATTGCAAGACGTAATGCTTCTTTCGCGGTCTCCTCAGGAATACCGGCGATTTCAAACATTACACGGCCCGGCTTAACAACTGCTACCCAATACTCGAGTGTACCTTTACCGGAACCCATTCGGGTTTCAGCAGGCTTTGTTGTTACAGGTTTATCAGGGAATATCTTAATCCAAACCTTACCACCACGCTT
>JAEZJW010000100.1 GCA_023415595.1 Bacillota bacterium | reverse complement strand
ATGTCCGAGATGAGAGGCAATGAACTTCCGGTCAGTGCCTTCATCGGTATGGAGGATGGTACAATTCCCAACGGTACTACTTCCTATGAAAAGCGTGGTATTGCTGTCAATGTGCCGGAATGGGTGGAGGAACGCTGTATCCAGTGTAACCAGTGTTCTTTGATCTGCCCTCATTCTGTTATCCGTCCTTTCTTATTAAATGATGAGGAAAAGGGAAAAGCCCCCGATACCTTTGTTACGAAGCCGGCTTCAGGAAGAGCCTATGAAGGCCTTCATTATAAGATCCAGATCAGTCCCATGGACTGTACCGGCTGCGGTAACTGTGCTGATGTCTGCCCTGCGAAGGGAAAGGCATTAATCATGCAGCCGATCGGTACTCAGTTGCCGACCCAGGTTGAAAACTGGAGGTTTGCAGTGGAGGAGGTCAGCTTCAAGGAGGATCTGGCCTATGGTCCGGCTTATAAGGACAGCCAGTTCAAAACCCCTCTGATCGAGTTCTCCGGTGCCTGCGCAGGTTGCGGTGAGACACCATATATTAAGCTGGTTACCCAGCTGTTCGGAGAAAGGATGATGATTTCCAATGCTACCGGCTGTTCCTCCATCTGGGGTGCCTCCGCACCAAGCTCTGCCTATACGGTAAACCGGGAAGGGAAGGGTCCCTCCTGGGCAAATTCCCTGTTTGAGGATAATGCGGAATACGGCTTTGGTATGTACCTTGCTGTGAAGCAGTTAAGAAATAAGCTGGAAGACAACATGCGTAAGCTGATTGATATGAATGTGGAAGAGAAGATCAAGGAAGCCTTCCATGACTGGCTGCACTACAAGGAGGACGGTGGAACCTCCGAGGAAGCCAGCCGGAAGGTACTGGATGTTCTGGAACATTTCGTATCCACGGATGTTGAGATCGTACAGCTGGTGGAGGAGATTAAGCAGCATAGGGATTATCTGACCAAACGTTCCATCTGGCTGGTCGGCGGAGACGGTTGGGCCTATGATATCGGCTTCGGAGGACTGGATCATGTCATGGCCTCGGGCGAGGATATCAATTGTCTGGTATTCGATACCGAAGTTTATTCCAATACCGGCGGTCAGGCCTCAAAATCTACTCCGACCTCAGCAATCGCCAAGTTTGCAGCTTCCGGTAAGAAGCAGGGTAAGAAGGACCTTGGCCGCATGATGATGACCTATGGGAATGTCTATGTAGCCCAGGTCGGAATCAACGCTGATAATAACCAGCTGATCAAGGCACTCAGAGAGGCGGAAAGCTACCATGGACCTTCCCTGATCATTTGTTATTCACCCTGTATCAATCATGGAATTAAGGAGGGTATGGGACGCAGCATGGCAACGATCAAGAAGGCTGTTGCGGCGGGCTATTGGCATCTGTACCGCTATAATCCTCTCTTAAAGGATGAGGGTAAGAATCCCTTCCAGCTTGACTCTAAGGAACCCACAGAAAGCTTCCGCGAATTCATCCTGGGACAGGTGCGCTACAGCTCCCTGGCAAAATCCTTCCCTGAACAGGCAGAAACTCTGTTTAACAAGGCAGAGCTCCTGGCGAAGGAACGATATGAGGCTTATAAGATGATGGCGAAGTCCGGACCGATCATTGATGCGGAGTTAACGAAGAAAGAGACTGTAGAATAATAATATCATTTACACGGCGATACGTTTATCTTAAGTAACTTTGCTATCACTATAGTACAAGAAGCTGCCAAAGGTTTGAAAGGAATTCCCAGTGGATTCCTGCCAAACTTATGGCAGCTTCTGCTATAATAATACATATGGGTTTATCGTGTTACATCCAGAAACACCTTGCTTTTGGCAGATTTGGCAGAGATTAAGCATCATGGCCATATTCAGCTAAAAAGTTTAGCATTTAATAGGAGAGTTACTATTATTTACATGGAGAATTTCAACAATCGTTCTTTGAATCAGCTTGATTTATGGTATAATGAAAATGTCAGATTAAAATCATAATATGTGGCCATAAGATAAATATATTAAGAGGGGTGGCGTTACGTGATCGATAAACCATTTAAAACAGTAACAGCTTTATTGAATGATGAGTTGCAAGTAGTTTATAACCTGATTTTCCAGAATGCTTACTATAGCCTGGAGTGTTATATTAAGGGAAGTAACCCTAAGGAAATCAAACGGTATTGCTTAGTGGAGAACTTCACGGATGATGAAGGAGAAGCAGAAGTGTTCCTTCACCGATTAGCAAAGGGCAAGGCATATCCAATACATATCAAAGACCTGGCTGAGGATTTTTTCCTCCTCCGGTGACCAGCCTTACAGGCTTTCCATCATGCATTCAGGGTACGGCAGTAAAAGTACCTGACATAAGCATGAAACTTACTTACATTAGCAGATACATGAATTCCAAAGGAAGAATGTCCTGTGGACTAAGACTGATAGGAATTACAAAGGATGAGAACCTGCTAAACGGATTATGGCTGCATAAATATGACGAAAAAAAGACTGTTCATTTATCCCTTTTGATTAGAGGATCAGATGCAAACAGTCTTTTTATATTGTCATTCCTACGGGATAAACTTCCCCAAAAAGAATTATTACGACCTTATAGCAGATACGATCGAAATCTGTCATGTTTTCTTGATAAAACTTGGAAATTCAGTTATAATTATTAAAAACGGAGGTCAATATGAGCAAGAACCGCTTCAAAGCACGGATTATGATTATCATAACCTTAACTGCCCTAATGATCATTGCCCTAATTATGTTATACCGGCCTGCCACAGGGCTCGTGGATAACGGCGAGGTAACTCTGTCTGAGAGGGATTTTGTACGAAACAGGACAGTAGCTTTGGACGGTGAATGGGAGTTTTACTGGAACAGACTGCTGACGGCAGAGGATTTCAGAAGCCCGAATACTCCCATAATGGATTCAACCAGGAAGGTTCCGGGAAGCTGGAACAACAAGGGGGAAGGACTGCTATATTCGGATCAAGGATATGCGACCTATCGCTTGTTGATCCATTATCCTGCAACTCTCAATAATCCCGCCATAAAAATCCAAGGAGTAGTGGCAGCTTATAAGGTCTATGCGAACGGGCAGATGCTTGCTGAGGTCGGTAAAGTATCGGACAAGCCTTCCGGCTTTCAGCGAGCTTATAAATCGTTGATTGTTACGTTACCTAAAGACTCAGGGAGGCTGGAGCTGATCATTCAGGTGGCGAATTTCAGTAATCACAGAGGAGGTCTTCGTGGAAGACTGATATTCGCCTCGGAGCAGGTACTTAATCAGCAGGGAGAGCATGTTCAGGCCATGCAGCTTCTGCTCATAGGCAGTGTATTAATCTTCGGAATATATTATGTTTTTCTTTTCTTTCTGCAGAGAAGGAATATGTCCGCCTTATTCTTTGGTATACTGTGTTTCATTACCGCTTTGCACGCCTCGTTATGGGGTGAGATACCCCTAAAAACATTATTTCCGGAAATGTCTCTGAATGCAGGAATACGTCTGACTTATTTCACAGGATATAATACATTACCGGCGGTTATTCTGTTTATTTACAGCTTTTATCCTCAGGATTTTAAGAAAAGGTTATTGAGATGGATACTGCTGCCTTCGATGGTTTTTGATGCTTTGTTATTCACACCGATTACTATATTGACGTATTTCAACAAATATTACTTGTTTGCGTTCGCAATACAGATACTCTATATCATTATCATGATTATGAAACCGGTACTGCGTTATAGAAGCAATTCGATTCTGATGTATTTGGCAATCAACGTTTTTATCATTACTGTCATTACGGATATGCTTGGAAATGCAGGGTATGGTCCGGTTTATATCAACTACATCGCTGTATACGGAAACTTTATCGTTATTATGGCAATGTCCTATCTGCAGGCAAGACAGCAGGCCGACATTCACAAAAAGCTTGTTTCCTTTAACGAACAGCTGGTTGAGGCGGACAGACTGAGGGATAAAATTATGGCCACAGAGATGTCATTTTTGCAGGCACAGATC
>JAEZJW010000075.1 GCA_023415595.1 Bacillota bacterium | reverse complement strand
TTTTATAGTGCATCTCCAGGGGCTCGAACCCTGGACACCCTGATTAAGAGTCAGGTGCTCTACCAACTGAGCTAGAGATGCATTTATCTCGGACGCAAGTGTTATTATATAGGACGGGGAAACAAATTGCAAGTAGTTTTTTTATTTTTTTATAAAATTTATCATATTTATTTTGATTGCCTGGAATGCGCTGGTATAACCTGTGCATTCCAGGTATATCATTCATAATTTTACCTGTGTGTCTATTACAACAGGTCTTAAGCCTTATGAGCTTCGAGCTTATCCTGAAGGGCTTTCTTCGGAACCGCACCGACTATGGTGTCCACAGCAGCACCGTTTTTGAATACGATCATTGTGGGGATGGACATAACACGGTATTTTCCGGCTGTCTCCGGTTCATCATCCACATTCAGTTTTCCTATCTTAATTACACCCTGATACTCCTCGGCAAGCTCTGAAACAATCGGAGCCATCATCTTACAGGGTCCACACCAGTCTGCATAGAAATCAACAAGTACAGGAATATCTGATTCTAAAGCTTCCTTTTGAAAGTTCGCATCGGTAAATTGAAAAGCCATATTTTCCTCCGTTTCCTTTATCTGTTTAGGCCTCTTCCTGAAGGAAGAAAACCAAAATGATAAATATATCTTATCGTATAGTATCTCATGATGCCTCTATATTATGTGATGATACACGGATACTAATTATTTTACAAGTCGTTTGTTACCTTTTTTTACGCTTCATGGCACCATTTAGAATCGCTTCTACTTCCTCCCAGGAGCGTTTCATCTGTAAAGCCTTCTTATTTAGTTTATAATTGCTTCCGGTTGCTCTGGCTATCTTCCACTTTACACCCTTCTTCATCCATATCCACCTTAAGCCTTTTTTACCATTGTATGAAGCGGGAAATAAAATAACACTCTTTGATTTGTCTTATTCCTGTTTCGTGGTCCGATAGGAAACCAGCCGATGAATCGGATTCCCTTCCGCTGAGAATCTCTCCTCATACTCTGTCATGATATTGCCGACAGCATATTCGCTATGATGAAGATCGAAGGTAACCTCTTTCAGTTCCCAACCGGCTATCTTTGCTTCCTCAAGGGAAAAATCAAACAATATCCGGTTATCCGTCTTAAACATCACTTCTCCATCCTGTTTCAGAATTTTGTCGTATTTGTTTAAGAATTCCTTCGAGGTCAGTCTTCTCTTCGCATGCCGATCCTTAGGCCACGGATCCGAAAAATTCAGATAAATTCTATCCACCTCTTCCTTCTCAAAAATCTCGGTAATGTATTCCGCATCAAAACGGATAAAATAGAGGTTACTAAGCTCTGTCTCCTGTCTCTTCTCCAAAGCCCTTAGTAATACACTGGAGTATTTCTCAATTCCGATATAATTGATCTCCGGATTTCTAGCTGCCAGCTCCATTAAGAATTTACCCTTACCCATACCGATCTCGATATGGATCGGTGCTCTGTTGCCAAACAGGGTATTCCATTTTCCTTTCAGCTTCTCCGGCTCATGCACAACATAATCATTCGCCGCCACAGCTTCTCTTGAGCCGCTGATATTCCTTAGTCTCATGCTTTCTCTCCTTTTTAAGTTACCGGTGAGGTTACATATAATATTCCCAGTATCACCTGTCCTAACTATAAATTATAGGTTTAAACTGTCTCTTCGTCAATATTCCTTACTGAGAATGCAAATCTTTGTGAACGCGATGAAAATTTATCATTCCTCCTCATATTTCTATTTCAAATATGAACTCCATGTAGTATACTATTTGCAGCTTATCTATGGTCAGAAAGGAGAAATACCTTGAAAGTAATCGCTTTGAACGGAAGTCCGAAACCGAAGGGAAATACCTGGCATGCGCTACATACGGTTTGTGAAGCACTTCATAAGGAAGGGATCGAGACAGAAATCCTCCATGTGGGTAATCTGGATATTAAGGGCTGTATATCCTGCGGCCGCTGTAAAGAAGGATACTGTGTTCATTCTGATGAGGAACTTAAGAAAATAATTGATCTTATATATGCAGCGGATGGTATCCTTCTTGGAAGTCCGGTTTATTATGCCGGTATTGCCGGAACCTTCAAAAGCTTTCTGGACCGTCTTTTTTATGCCAGCCACGGAAGGCTTCGCTTAAAGGTAGGCGCTTCCATCGCCATACCCAGGAGAAGCGGCGGAGTTACCACCTTCGATCAGCTGAATAACTACTTCCTGATCTCTGAAATGCTGATTGCTCCCTCCTATTACTGGAATGTCATTCATGGCGGTGTCCCCGGAGAGATCAGTTCTGATACAGAGGGCATGTCCGTACTTAACAATCTTGCGCAGAATGTGGCTTGGATGCTTAAGATGAAGGAAGCTACGAAGGAATGCCTGCCCCTGCCGTCGCCTTACCCCAGGGAGTGGATGAATTTTATCAGAAATGATTAGCTCTTATTGTGTGTATTAGTATCAATTTCCATCTTTTAGTTTACAATACCCTATAGAAATAGTAAAATTAGGGTAAGTGTTCGCTTAACAGCTTTATTCCATTATGTAGTAATAATTAAGGAGGATTTTACATGGCAAAATATGTTATCGGGGTCGATTTCGGAACCTTATCCGGACGTGCCCTTCTTGTAAATGTTGAAAACGGAGAAGAATTGGCATCAGCCGTATACGAATATCCCCATGGGGTCATGGACAAGACCCTGCCAGGCGGTAAGGTGCTTCCGCCGGACTGGGCACTGGAGCATCCTCAGGATTACCTTGATGTATTTTCTAACACCATTCCGGCCGTACTTAAAGAATCCGGTGTAGCCTCCGAAGATGTCATTGGTGTCGGTATTGATTTTACTGCCTGTACCCTGCTACCTGTGAAGTCGGATGGTACTCCCTTATGTTTCCTGGATCAATATAAGAATGAACCCCATGCCTATATCAAGCTGTGGAAGCATCATGCTGCCCAGGACAAGGCAAATAAACTGAATGAGATTGCTGAGAGAACCGGTCAAAAGTGGCTCCCCCGTTATGGTGGCAAGATTTCCTCCGAATGGGCTGTTCCGAAGATCTGGCAGACTCTCGATGAGGCTCCTGAGGTTTATCAGGAAGCGGATTATTTTATCGAAGCAGCGGATTGGGTTATCTGGCAGCTGACCGGAGTACAGACCAGGAATTCCTGTACCGCCGGTTATAAGGCGATCTGGCATAAGAAGGAGGGTTATCCGGATAAGGAATTCTTCAAAGCCCTGGATCCCCGGCTTGAGAATGTAGTTGAAGATAAATTGAATTGTCCGGTTTCACCCCTTGGTAACAAAGCCGGAGAAATTACAGAAAGTGCTGCAAAGCTTACCGGTTTGAAGCCCGGAACAGCAGTAGCTGTTGCCAATGTAGACGCCCATGTTACTGTTCCTGCCGTTAAGATCGATGGCCCGGGTAAAATGCTGGCTATTATGGGTACCTCCACCTGCCATATCCTGCTCGGTACGAAGGAACAGACAGTACCCGGTATGTGCGGCGTAGTTGAGGATGGCGTATGCCCCGGATATTTCGGTTATGAAGCAGGACAGTCCTGTGTTGGTGATCATTTCGCCTGGTTTGTGGAAAATTGCGTAGGGACTGAATATTATACGGCTGCTAAGGCAGAAGGACTTAATATCCATCAGTATCTGACCAAGAAGGCAGAGCAGCTGAAGGTAGGAGAAAGTGGGCTGGTGGCTCTTGACTGGTGGAATGGTAACCGTTCCGTCCTGGTGGATGTGGATCTGACAGGCATGATCCTCGGTATGACGCTCCAGACCAAGCCCGAAGAAATCTACAGAGCATTAATTGAAGCTACTGCTTACGGCACACGGAAAATCATAGAGACCTTCCGTGAGAACGGTGTTCCGGTGGATGAATTCTATGCTTCCGGCGGAATATCCAATAAGAATCCGATGGCGATGCAGATTTATGCCGACATCATAAAAGTACCGATTAAGATCGGTGGAACCGCTCAAGGGCCGGCTCTGGGCAGCGCGATTTTTGCCGCAGTAGCAGCCGGATCAGCAATGGGTGGATATGATGATGTATTTGAAGCCGGTCAGAATATGGGTAAGCTTAAGGATACCGTATATTACCCTATTCCGGATAACGCTGCAGTTTATGATAAGCTATTTGACGAGTATTCTCTTCTGCATGATTATTTCGGCAGAGGTGCGAATGATGTCATGAAGCGTCTTAAGGAGATTAAAAAAGAACAGAGCAGATAAAGAAGGTTCTTAGTCTTCCGGAGGAAACAAAAGAAAAGGGGTGTGAGTCCACATGTTAGAGAGTCTCAAAAGAGAAGTATTTGAAGCCAATGTACTTCTCCCAAAGCACAAGCTAGTCAACTTTACCTGGGGAAATGTATCCGGTATCGACCGAAAGAAGGGTCTTATCGTAATCAAACCCGCCGGGGTAGAGTACGAGCACCTGACACCGGACGATATGGTCATCATCGACCTGAACGGGCGTAAGGTGGAAGGAAGGTTAACCCCCTCTTCCGATGCTGCTACTCATGTGGAACTCTATAATTCCTTCCCTTCCATTCAGGGTATCGTACACTCCTACTCCCGCTGGGCAACGATTTTCTCTCAGATGGGGATGGGAATTCCGGCTCTGGGTACAACCCACGCAGATTATTTCCATGGGGAGATACCCTGCACCCGTAAGCTGAGAGCCTATGAAATCCGTGGTGATTACGAAAGGGAAACCGGTGCTGTTATCGTTGAACGTTTCCGTAAGGGTAAGATCAGCCCGGAGGAAATGCCCGGTGTCCTGGTATGTAATCATGGCCCCTTTACCTGGGGAGACAGTCCAAAAGACGCAGTCCATAATGCCGTTGTCATGGAGGAGGTTGCCTTTATGGCCTGGCATTGTATGGCTCTGCCTGATAAATACCTTGTACCTATGCAGAAAGACCTGCTTGAACGCCATTACAGCAGAAAACACGGTAAGGATGCTACTTATGGTCAGGAAGCTGACAGCATCGATGACCGTGAAGATGGTGACGAATAGACCTTCTTTCTACGAATTTAATTAGGAGGATCTTATGAAGAGACAAAAGCTTTCTTTGTTTTGTTTCATATTAATATATTGTTTAACCCTGGTTCTAAAGCCTCAGGCTGCTTATGCCACAGTTGCGGATAACAGCAGCTGGCCCGAAGGGCCGGGAGTATTTGCGGAAGGGGCGATTGTCATGGAAGCCTCAACCGGATTAATTCTGTATTCCAAAAATATGAACGAACATTATTACCCTGCCAGTATCACAAAGGTCATGACAGCCCTGGTGGCAATTGAGAACTCCACCCCCGGTGAGATTGTTACCTTCTCGAAGGATGCCATCTTCGGCGTGGACCTGGATAGCAGCCGGATCGGTATCGATGTCGGTGAGCAGCTGACGATGCAGCAATGTCTCTATGCCATCCTCTTGGAATCAGCCAATGAAGTATCCTATGCGGTAGCAGAGCATGTCGGCGGCGGTGATGTGAATGTCTTCATCGATATGATGAATGAGAAGGCAAGGAGCTTAGGCTGTAAGAATACGAATTTCGTGAATCCCCATGGACTTCATGATGACAATCATTACACCTCGCCCTATGATATGGCTTTAATTACCCGGGAAGCGATGAAGAATGAGGCTTTTCGGAAGATCTTTTCCACCCGTACGTATACCATTCCTCCTACGAATATTCAGGAGGAGACAAGATACTTAGCCAATCACCATAAATTTATCTTAAACCGCAGCTATGAGAATTGTCTCGGAGGAAAAACAGGCTATACCAGTGTCTCACGGTTCACCCTGGTTACAACTGCGAAACGCGGAGATCTGGAGCTGGTTTGTATTGTCATGAGGGATGATTCCAGTGAACATCAGTACTCGGACACCTCCAAACTACTGAATTACGGCTTTGATAATTTCTCCATCTACCCGATCGCTGACTTAGAGGATGCCCCTGTTCTAAAGGAAAGCCCTTTTTTTACACGATATAATACGTTACTCAGTAAAACCGATGGCTCCATCACGACCGATGAGAAAGGCTACCTGGTACTTCCAAACAGTGCTTCCTTTGAAGATGCTGTCAAGGAAGTCTCCTTCTTCCCTGCAGGCAGTGAAACCGGCAAGGATAATGTCATCGGTAAGATTTCCTATAACTATAACGGAAAATACGTTGGAGGAGCGGATATCCTATATAATGATGTAGAACATCCTTCCCTGTTCCACGAAGAAGCAGTGAAGCCGGAACCCACTGCAGCAGCTCCAGCCGGTCCGACTGCGGAGGATGATAAGGTGACCTACCGTCCGATTATCATCGGCTTGATTGTTGGGTTATTTGCCTTAGTCATCGGCTTATATTTTGTCCTGGTGGAGCGGCCGCGTCTGAAGCGCAGAAATGCCTACTATAAGAAGCGGGCTCTCCGGAAATCGTCCTTTCAGGATGATGATTATCTGGATTTATAGTATCAGAATGTCAGCAACTCAGAAAATGCCACCTTCCAATGCTTATTCAACTTGGATCGGTGGCATATTTATTTGGTGCGAAAGTCGTTCGTGTACTATCTCCGTTTATTTCCCGTAGGATGCAAATAAGGCTGCGATTTCATCTCTGGTCAGACTTTTGTTCGGATCATCATATAGCGGAACAATTTCCTGATCAGAGTTCCCCATAGGATCTTCCTCTCTTTGTTCTTCCTGCAGCTGCTCTTCCTCCAAAACATCCTCTTCCTCTGACGGTTCCTCCTCGTCAAAGTCCGTTTCCGGCAGCTCAGGCTCCTGATCCAGCCATTCTTCTGTAAAACTGTCCTCCTCATATTGCTGCAGGGGGGAGTCGAATTTATCTGAACGAGCAGGAAGCTCCTTCAAAGTCTCCAGGATTAATTCAAGCTTTTCCTCGTGATTAAGCTTCCCGGTTTCTTCTCTGATTGCAGCAATCAGGGCCTTTGTATTATCTTTCTGATAATTCACTTCAATATTCAAGGCATTCTTTTGTCCATCCATCAGCTTCTTCTGAAGCTCTGCTATTTTATTAAGCGCCTCAGAGTTGCTTCTCTCCATGGATTGAAGCCTAAGCATCAGCTCTTCCAGCTTCTCTTCGAGACGGGCCGTATTTTTCTTCGCCGAGGTATAAGTTGCTTTCTGAAGATTTAAAAGCTCCGTGTACCTGGTATCTCTCTTTTCGGTCTCATCCCGATATAACTGCTCCAGATAGAAAAGGGTTTTCTCCTTCCCTTGTTTCCATTGGCCTCTGATGGAATCTAATAACAGGTACAGGCTGATCAGAATGACGATGCCTAATCCTCCGACTGTAAAGAGATCTGCTTCCAAAACAAGAAGGCAATATCCTTCTGCCAGAATTGCAGCCAGAAAAAAGCTGCCAAAGAATATAGGGTTTAATTTTACTTTCATATAAATCCTCCATGCTGCCGTTTCACGGTTGCTCAAACCCCGGAAGAACAAGGAGTGCGCACCATATTTATAAGCTATATCGGCATAAAATAAGTTTATACTTACCCTTTATTCATAATTCCCTTCTGCATCAGACTACTTTCCTTTCGGCAGCCGGATGATAAACTTCGATCCGAGATCAAGCTTGCTTTCTAATTCTATCGTTCCGTTATAATAATTAACCACATGCTTGACTATGGATAAGCCCAGACCGGTTCCGCCTACTTTTTTACTTCGTCCCTTATCAACCCGGTAAAAGCGCTCAAATACCCTCTGCTTGGACTCCTCCGGTATTCCTACCCCGGTGTCCTCCACGATAATTACAATTTCCTTCGCCTCCGAAGTGACCGTAACGAAAACCTTGCCCCCCGGTTTATTATACTTAATCGCATTAACGATAAGATTATTGAAGAGCTCCTTCATCTGCCCCGCATTTGCCTTTAAGCTCAGAGGCTTACAATTCGTAGTAATCGTAACCTGATACTCCTTTGCCAAAGGCTGTAAAGAGGTACACACCTCCTCAATCAGCGGACAAAGCCTTACCTCTGTGATCTCTACCTCTGCTTCCTTGGTTTCCAGGCGGGAAATCATCAGGATGTCATTGATCAAATTCGTCATATTCTCGGTTTCCCGCTTGATCCTTGATAAGAATTCCTTTTCCATGTTCTTATCGGTTGCCATACCATTCTCCAGAAGCTCTGCATATCCACGGATGGAAGTAATCGGTGTCTTTAATTCATGGGAGGCATTGGAGAAGAACTCCTGTCTTATCATTTTCTCAAATTCTATCTGTTTCCTCGACTCCTGTACCGAATTTGCCATGTGCTTCGTTGTATCAGCTATTACATTCATCTCCTCATACCTGTAAGGCTTAAATGTAAACTCCGGATTTTCTTCCTTCAGCTTTAAAAGCTCCTCAGCGATATCCTTCAAGGGCTTTGTCATTGTTCTGGAGAAACGGTCCGCTATAATTACGGATATCAATAAGGAGAGTCCTATGCTGATTAGGATGGCCGGTAGCAACAGCCCCATGTATTCATAAAGGCCGGAGAAAGGCACTGCCATTCTGAGAATATAGGCTCCGTTATCGGAAAGAACGGATAAGTACAGCATCGGCAGCTTCAATGTCTCCGACTTTCTTCTTGCTTCTCCGGAACCGGTTTTGATCGCTTCCATCACCTCTTCGCGATGGGAATGATTCTCCATAGATTGATAGGATGCAACATCACTGTCAGCCAATATATTACCTTCGAGGTCCATTACTGTAAAACGGGAATTTTGATCATTCTGTACCTGTTTCCACTTAAGTACCTGTTCCTGCAGATTCCCGCCGTAATTAAGAGAATAGTCCACAACCTTCAGAATCCCTCGCATATTTTCTCTTGTCTTATCGAGCAATATATCACTCATGGTCACACTAAAAATACTGCCGCTTAAGATCAGCGCCAGTGTTAAGATCAATATGAATTTTTGAAATACCGCTCTTTTCATTTACTCCTTCTCTTTAACAAATCGATAACCTACACTTCTGGTAGTCCGAATGCATTGCTCTCCGACTTTACCAAGCTTCGCACGGAGAGAACGGATATGGATATCCAGTGTCCTGGTCTCTCCGTCATAATTATAACCCCAGATCTGATTTAGCAGTTCTTCCCGGCTGACGACACGGGTATTGTTTTCTACCAAATAGTGCAGCAGTTCAAACTCCTTATAGGTAAGCTCCACCAAACGCCCTTCTACCCTTACTTCCCTGGCCATGGGATTGATGATAAGTTCCTCTATCTGTGTAATCTCCTCCATATCCGCCTTATTAGCCCTGCGGAGCAGGGAACGGATTCTGGCTGCAAGCTCTAATACTCCAAAAGGCTTTGTAATATAATCATCTGCGCCGACATCAAGGCCTGCCACCTTATCCAGCTCCTTATCCTTTGCCGTCAGGCAGATAATCGGAATGTTTTTTAGCGCAGGGTCCTGCCTAACCTGGCGGATTGCCGTTAAGCCATCCATCCCCGGGAGCATCAGATCAAATACAGCAAGATCCGGTTTCTCCTCCTTCATACCGGATAAAGCCGGCTCCGCTGCTTCATATGCTCTGATCCGATAACCGAAGCCTTCCAGTGCTACTTTAAGCAGCTCCCTTATGCTTTCATCATCCTCTATCACATAGATCTTTTCCAATTCTCCCCCTCCGTTCATTGGAGTTTAATTTACACTTTCTTCATTTATAAAATTCTGATATTGTTCATAGTCCCTGTTTCATGGAATTCTGTCCACTCACAGATATTGACCGCATGATCCCCAATTCTCTCAAAATACTTTGCTATCATCAGAATATCCACGCATTGGTCCACATGCTCTGTCGACGCCCGAAGCAGTGCTGCCACTTCTTTCTTTACTTTGTCGAAGAGATCATCAACAACATCATCCTTCTTTTCAATCCTCCTGGCTTCTTCGACATCGAGATTGGTAAATGCCTTTACTGCATCATGTACCATTTCCTTCGAAACCTTCCCCATCTCCGGAATATGTTTTACCAGGTTATAGATATGCTCTCTCTTTTCCCGCAGTATCAGTTCTGCAATATCCGCAGCATGATCACCGATCCGTTCCATATCCGTAACAACCTTCAGCGCTGTTGTAACGATTCTTAAATCCCGCGCCACCGGCTGTTGCTTTAAAATCAGGGAAAGACATCTGGATTCTATGGTTTTCTCTATATCATTCACGTTCCGGTCCCCGGATATGATCTCTTTAGCCAAAGCTTCATCCTGTGTCTCAAAGGCTACAAGTGTTTTCTCAATGGCGGACTCGATCATCTGACCCATTTCGTGCAAATTTTCTTTCAGTAATTGAAGCTCATGTTCAAAGCTCATTCTAGCTGTCATGGCATTTCCTCCTTATATAAATTATACCGTTTCACGTATTCCCTGTCAAATCCTACTAATCATCCAAATCTGCCCGTGATATAATCCTCGGTGCGTTTATCCGCCGGCCTGGTGAATAACGTATCCGTAGGTGCAAACTCTACCACTTCCCCCACCAGGAAAAACGCTGTATAATCCGAGATCCTGGCAGCCTGCTGCATATTATGGGTAACGATGGCTACTGTATACTTTTCCTTAAGTTCAGACATCAGATCTTCAATCTTCAGGGTTGAGATCGGGTCCAAAGCTGATGTGGGCTCATCCATCAGGAGAACCTGCGGCTCCACCGCCAGTGCCCTGGCAATACAGAGTCTCTGCTGCTGACCACCGGACAGCCCTAAGGCAGACTTTTTCAGGCGATCCTTGACTTCTTCAAACAGGGCAGCCCCCTTTAAGCTTTCTTCCACGATACCATCCAGGACTGACTTTGTCTTAATTCCATGGATTCTGGGCCCATAAGCAATATTATCATAGATCGACATCGGAAAAGGATTCGGCTGCTGGAATACCATTCCGATCTTTTTTCTTAGCAGGGTGGTGTCCACCCTCGGATCATAGATATCTTCCCCGTCCAGTGTTACCTGACCTTCGATTTTAACACTTGGAATCAGATCGTTCATCCGGTTAAGTGTCTTTAAAAATGTTGATTTTCCGCAACCGGAGGGGCCGATAAAGGCTGTAATCGCCTTCTCTTTTATATTCATATCCACACCCTTTAGGGCATGGTTAGTTCCGTAATATAGATTTAAGTTTTTCGTACTTATCTTATCCTTTAACATTTTAACCTCCATAGATGCGCGTAAGGCGCATATTAACTGCCTTGGGAGCACTTATTTATTCACATTAAATCGTCGTGTCAGATATTTTGTCAACAGGTTTATAACGAATACGATTACCAGAAGTACCAGAGCAATGCCAAAGGCATTGTCATATTTGGCTTTTTCCATACTAAGATATAATTGTATTGTCAGCGTTCCCCCCGGCTGAGTTATTTTCTGGACTAAGCCTTCTCCATACTGACCTACCTTCGGAAGAAGATATCCGCTCCCTGCCGTAAAAAGAAGTGCCGCGGATTCGCCAACGATACGGCCAACCGATAGGATTATTCCTGTTATAATGCCGGGCATAGCGGAAGGAAGTAGAATGGTCCGGATCATATACCATTTTGTGGCTCCAATTCCTAATGCTCCGCTGCGGTAGCTGCCCGGTACCGTCTTTAAGGCTTCCTGGGTGTTCCTCGTAATCAGTGGCAGTACCATAAGAGACAGGGTCAAGGCACCGGTCAGGATGGAATACCCTAACTGTAGTGTAAGACCGAAGAATACATAGCCGAACAGTCCGAAGATAATGGAGGGTATCCCGGATAGGGTTTCCGTCGTAAACTCAATCAGATTTACCAGCCTTCCGGGTTTCGCATATTCATTCAGATAGATAGCGGCACCGATTCCAAAGGGGACAGCAATAATCAAAGTTATTATAATAATATATAAGGTATTGATGATATTACCTGCAATACCGAAGGTACCTTTGATTGCACTGGGAGCAGTGATAAGGAAATGCCAGTTTATTGTAGAGGCTCCACGGTAAGCTACATACCCTACGATCCCTGCCAGAAGGATAATCGATACCGAAGCGCAGAGATATATCATCAGATGAGCTAGGATATCCAGGGTCCTGATTCTTTTACCATAAACACTATTCATTTGCGGCATCCCTTCGCCCTCCCTTCATCGCTTTATTTAATACCAGATTAATGAGCATAATGAAGGCGAACAGAACCAACCCGATCGTAAACAGTACTCTCTTATGCAGGTCACTCGCATAGGACATCTCTGAAACCACCGCTGTGGTTAAAAAGCGTACCGAATTGAAGGGTAAGGGAAGATTTGCCCCATTGCCTGCTACCATACTGATTGCCATCGCTTCTCCGATTGCCCGGCCTACGCCAAGAACGATGGCAGTGACAATGCCGGACTTGGCAGAGGGAAGGATTACCTTGAATATGGTCTGAATCCTTGTTGCCCCAAGAGCAAGAGATGCCTGTTTATAATGCTGTGGAACAGACCTGATCGCCGATTCGCTGATATTGATCACGGTAGGCAAAATCATGATTGCCAGTACTAATATAGCTGAGATTAAATTAGAGCCCCCTGTGAACTGATGGTTTGGGGAATCTTTAAAAACAGCTAATTCTATTTTATACATAACCGGGTTTAAAATCAGGATGCCCAATAATCCATAGATAACAGAGGGAATTCCCGCCAGCAGCTCCACAGCCGGTTTGACAATCCCTGCTAATCTTCTTGGCGCAGTCTCTGCCAGAAATACCGCTGTCATGACTCCGATCGGAACCCCGATCAGAATTGCTCCGAAGGTGCCGACGATGGAGGTCAGGATGACATACAGGATACCAAAGCTGGGATTCTCTGCTGTTGGCCTCCATAAGGTACCGAACAGGATCTCCTTTAGCCCAACTTCAAAGATTGCCGGTGTGCCGCTGATTACCATATAAAGTGTAATAGAGAATACCGCCAGCACCGCAAAAAATGCGAAGGCTGTGAATATGATACCGGCTGTTCTCTCTACTTTATTCTTAGTTCTGAAATTACCGATGATGGAAATGTTCTTATCACTCATACTCTCTCCTTGTTATGCTTCCCGATCAGTCCACCGTAATCAGGCCTACGCTCCGGATCAATTCCTTCCCTTCCTCTGATTCCATATATTCAAAGAATGCCTGAACTACTTCACTCTGCTGCGAGATCTCGCCCTTGGTAGCCATAATGAAGGGTCTGCTTAACAGATACTTATTTACTTTAATGTTTTCTTCTGTGGGTGCTACCTGATCAATCGTTAAAGCTGCAACGGTATCATCCAATATATCAATAGAAACATACCCGATTGCTCCGGGGGTTGATGCTACCTTAGCCATGACACCGCCCGTACTGTTAATTTCATTAGAGTAGCTGCACATATCCTCAATGGATAGGATCTCCTCAAATGCACCTCTGGTACCGGATCCGGCTTCTCTTCCGATCACGACTATGGGTTGGTTTGCACCACCCACTTCGCTCCAGTTCTTAATCGCACCGGTAAAAATACCGGTTAGCTGTTCCACCGTTAAACCCGTAACGGAATTCCCTTTATCCGTAATAACAGCAATTCCGTCAATCGCCACGATATTTTCTACTGCACCTGAGTTCGTCTCACTGTCCTTTAAGTATCTGGAAGCGTTACCGATATCTACGGTTCCCTCGATTACTGCTGTTACACCGGCACTGGAACCGATAAATTCCGGTGAGATGCTGACATTTGGATATTTATCCATAAACGCTTCCGCAGCTGCATTCGCCAGCTTCTCCATTGAGGTGGATCCGGCCATGGTGATGGAGCCTTTTAATTTATTTGAACTTCCGCTCCCGGTATCGGAGCCCTGGTCTGAACTCTGTTTATTTCCGCAGGCACTTAGGATTCCTGCCATCATGACTGCGATCATTATCATTAATCTTTTTTTCATCTTCTTTTCTCCTTCTACTCTTCTTTTCTCCTTCTACTCTTCTTTTCTCTTCTTTCATTATTTACACCCTTATCTTAGCATTACGAAAATGTATCAGATATCATAGTATTGTATCTTCTATGTAAAATTCATGTAAAGTGGAACAAAAAAGCTTTTCCGGTGAGCATCGGTGTAACCGATCCCTTCCGGAAAAGCTTCTCTCTTCTTCCATTCCATATTCAACGTGCCTGGCGGGATTTGAACCCACGACCTTCCGCTTAGGAGGCGGACGCTCTATCCTGCTGAGCTACAAGCACACACAACGTATTCATTCTACTATTTCCTTCTGCTTAAGTCAATATCCTATCGGAAGGAATTTCAGCCTTATTTATTGATTATTGTTCAGCTTATACTAAGGTTTATGACATAGAACCAGAGAGAAATAATTTCCATGGTGAGCATATGCTGAACGTAATAACCTAAGCGAGAGCGTCTCATCCATGGAAACATTTCCTCCCTGGTCTTAACGATAACATGGCGGCTGAACATTAAAACTCTATTGGTTGCCGGATTGCCCTGAAAATGCGATATTTCCCTGCATCCAGATATTTCCCTTGAATCTGCGGCCAACTGCCGGTTCACCCAGCATATCTTTCTTATTAATACAGAGGCGGAAGCTGATATCATTACAGCTCAGCAGAAGATCATAAATCTCTTCCTTGGTATAGTTGTTCACGATCAGATTGCTTTCCTGAATCGTGGCAATAATGCTGTAATTATCAGATTCAGATCCAAAAGGAATGAAGCTGGTGTCAACGATGGAATAGATATCCTCCTTCTTCGCTCTTCTGGAAACCATGGCATAGGTATCAATATCATCAATGGTCAGGCTGTCAATTGCATCCTGATTGCCTTTCTTTGCTTCAGCAATCAGATTATTCCTATACTTGGTCTCGGCTGAAATATTCCGTACCTGAACCTCATCCTTCTCTATCGGAAGTAAGGTCCTTCCCTCCAGGGACAGAGCCGCCAGCGAGATCGGAAAGTTCGTGTTCATGGGCATATTCTGGTTCTTCTTCTCCAGATATTCTACAACATTCTGCAGGTAAAAAATCAGTGATACTCCCAATCTGAAGTCATCACACATGCCGGTATAGGCCTCGGTATCAACTCTTTTATTAATTCCGACCTCCTCGTTGGTGCTTACAATCTGGCCGGACAAATAAGGGAAATAATGTTCCATATGGAATACTCCGCTTCTGTCATATTCCCCACGGAGTGTTATTCCAAACCCCTCACCAAATACTCTCGATATCTCGGTTAGTTCTATATTTTTGCCCGTCTGAACGGACTTGATCCCGGTCGCCTCATCCTTTACCAGGTCCAATAACTGGTTTAAATCCATTCTGTTGTGAATGTCGCTGAAGCCGATGGCTCTTAAATAGCTATGCATTTCTTTCACCTGCCAATCTATTCCTTACTATATTATAATCTTAAGATAATATTTACGTTCTTTCTTTCTGTTTTTCCGATCGGATCCATATCTTAAAGTATTGCCTGTTTTTTTATTACCCTATTAATATTTTACGCGATCAGATGCCTAATCATGTGATAATATATATATCATATTCCCGAAGAAAGCGCAAGACCTCAAACGCAGGGACAATGTTAGTATCAACATCTTACCATAAAAACAAGGAGGTTATCCACATATTCCGGATGGATATCCTCCCTATGTATATTACAGTAATAGCTAAACAATTTCAGTCCATTATGGTATCCGTGATAAACAGGGTGAGTTCTTTCGTAAGGTCCTTCTCTAGCCATTCCTCCGGCTGTACACCCTCTTTGTTTTTAATGATGCGGATTACCGGTCTGGTCGGGCATTTCGTGTTCTGTCTTAAAACAATCCCTATCTCGTCCTGGTTGGTGATGACCAGTGCTCCCGTTGGGTATGCAGCAACAGAATCAACAAAGGCTTTTACTACATTAAAATCAAATTTTACGCCTGCCTGGCTTACGATATAGTCAATCGAATCATGTACCTTCATCTTAGAGGTCAGATTACCGTACACCCTGCTGTCAAACTCATCACATACGGCTGCTATCTTACTTCCTATTTTTATCTTGTCGGCTTTCAGACGAAACGGGTAGCCTGATCCATCCATTCTCTCATGATGGCTGATAATGATGTCCTTAGAAATTGCGGATAACCAGTCCACCTTCTCCACTGCTGAATAACCATAGATAATATGCTTTTTGATTTCCTTCAGCTCTTTCTCAGAACAGTCCTCCGCCCTTAGATTACTATAATCCATACTGATATAGGTAAAGCCAATATCATGCAGAAGGCAGCCTATCGCAATATCCTTTACCTTCGTCTTCGGCAACTTTAATTTCAGCGCTAATATAACGGATAATGCACAAACATTCAAGGAATGGGAATAGGTACTTTCATTCTTATTCCTGATACTGGACAGGTTATACATAACCTCGGGTTCATTCATGATATCATAAATGATTTCATCGGCAATATTTCGGATCTCCTCCAGCTCCTGATCATTATGGTAAGAATACTTCAGCAGGATATTGCGGACTGCTTCCTGACATTGCTCCTTAATTTGTAGTTCAAGGCTTTCTGTAAGATTTACTCCCTGTGCAAATTCATCATCCACATAGATAAACTCTATATCCAAATCCCTTAATCGTTTCACATATTCTCTTTTTACTACCGTTCCTGCTGTCATTAAAATAGAATTATTATTGATCAGGATATCCTTGGCCAATAACTCATTCCCTTTAACTGAATCAATAGCGATAACCCTCATTATTAACCCTTTCTTCATTACGGGATATTCTTCTTCATTCGCATATCAAAGATGTATTTCTTATGCTATTATAAAATATAACATATGCAAGATCTTCAGTCATTAATATAATCCTCTTTTTCGAGTATATTTTCAATCATACAATAGTTCTATGCGTTAGAATAGAACAAAATAATGGTAATACTTACTACGTTATTATATTGGTTTCATCTGCTATGCATACTCTTTTGTATAATAGTTACAAAGAAACAGAATTTTGTTTAAAATTTTTATTGTTATTTATTTAACAATATCCTTTGACAAACAAAAGGATTAATTATATAATTATTTCAGAAGCAATTGTTAAATATTTAACAATTAAGGAGGATGTTTATGAAAACAATAAATCAGCCCACACCCAAGGAACATGTAGATCAATTAGTTAAGAATGCTCTGGTAGCTCTCGATGAATTTTTACTGATGGATCAGGAGTCGATAGATAGAATAGTCCATGAAATGGCTCTGGCCGGTCTTTCGAAGCAACAGCAGCTGGCTAAAATGGCTGTTGAGGAAACAGGAAGAGGTATTTATGAAGATAAGATCACAAAAAATATCTTCGCCACAGAATTTGTATGGCACTCCATTAAGTATCAGAAGACTGTAGGTATCATTGAAGATAACGAAGAAGAGGATTATATGATCGTAGCGGAACCGGTAGGCGTAGTAGCCGGAGTTACCCCTGTTACGAACCCCACTTCCACTACCATGTTCAAGTGCCTCACCTGTATTAAAACCAGAAACCCGATTATATTTGGCTTCCATCCCAGCGCGCAGAAATGCTCCGCTGAAGCAGCCAGGACCTTATATGAAGCTGCCAGAAATGCCGGCGCTCCTGAAAATTGTATTCAGTGGATAGAGTTTCCTTCCATCGATGCAACCAGAGAGCTCATGAATCATCCCAATGTATCCATGATCCTGGCTACCGGCGGTTCCGGTATGGTGAAGCAGGCATATTCCGCTGGAAAGCCTGCCCTCGGTGTTGGACCCGGTAACGTACCCTGTTTTATCGATAAGACCGCTAACTTAAAGCGTGCCGTAAATGACCTTGTGCTGTCCAAGTCCTTTGACAACGGTATGATTTGTGCTTCTGAACAGGCTGCAATCATTGAAGCTCCTGTGTATAACGAGGTTGTAAACCTTATGAAAAAGGCCGGCTGCTACTTTACTACCAAGGAAGAGAGCAAGTTATTAGAAGCAGTCGTTATTAATAAAGATACCGGTAATGTAAATGCTGCCATCGTCGGACAGTCACCTGCTTATATCGCTTCTCTTGCAGGCATTAAAGTTCCGGAGCATACAAAAATTATTTGCACTGAAATTGACGGTGTTGGTGAAGGCCATCCCCTATCCAAGGAGAAGTTATCCCCGGTACTTGCCATTCTGAAGGCTGCCGATGTGGAGGCAGGCTTTAAACTCTGTGAGAAGATGATTGATTTGGGCGGTCTTGGTCACTCCAGTGTAATCCATTCCACCGATAATAAAGTGATCAATTCCTTCTCTGCAAGAATGCGGACCGGCCGTATTATTGTTAATTCACCTTCCACCCATGGTGCCATCGGAGATCTCTATAATACGAATATGCCTTCCCTGACTCTGGGCTGCGGCTCCTACGGCGGTAATTCCACTACCCATAACGTATCGGCCGTCGATCTTGTCAATTATAAGCGAGTAGCAAAGAGGAGGGTAAATATGCAATGGTTTAAGGTACCCAGTAAAATCTATTTTGAAGCAGGCTCTACAGCATATCTGGCTAAGATGCCGGGAATCACCAAGGCCTTCATTGTTACCGATCCTTCCATGACAGAGCTTGGTTATGTAAGTAAGGTACTGTATCAGCTGAGAAAGCGTCCGGATTATGTACACTGCGAGATTTTTGACCAGGTTGAGCCGGATCCAAGCTTGGATACTATCTTAAAAGGCGTTGAGGAAATGAATAAATTCAAGCCCGATGTCATCTTTGCTCTCGGTGGTGGTTCTGCAATTGATGCTGCCAAGGGAATGTGGCTGTTCTTCGAACACCCGGAAGCAGACTTTAAGAACATGTCCTTAAAGTTCCTCGATATCAGAAAGAGAGCATATAAATTCCCTTCCCTTGGTAAGAAAGCACAATTCGTTGCGATCCCTACTACCTCCGGAACCGGATCAGAAGTAACCTCCTTTGCTGTCATTTCTGACAAAAAAGAAAATAAGAAGTATCCTCTGGCCGATTATGAGCTGACTCCCGATGTTGCAATCATTGATCCTGATTTCGTTATGAGTGTTCCGAAGAAATCCACAGCCTGGACCGGAATGGACGTATTAACCCACGCAATCGAAGCCTATATCTCCATCCTTGCTTCCGATTATACCGATGCTCTTGCTATTCACTCAATCGACATGGTATTCCGGTATCTGAAGGACTCCTATGACAAGGGCGCTGCAGATCCTATTGCCAGAGAGAAAATGCATAATGCATCTACCATTGCCGGTATGGCATTTACAAACGCTTTCCTGGGAATTAACCACTCCTTGGCTCATAAGCTGGGTGGTGAATACCACATTCCTCATGGATGTGCCAACGCAATCCTGCTTCCCCATGTCATCCGCTATAACGGTGTGGAATGCCCGACGAAGTTTACCTCCTGGCCGAAGTATGAAAGCTATATTGTAAGTGATAAAATCTACGAGCTGATGCTTCGCCTTGGTAAGAGTCCTAAAAGCAGGGCAGATGCGGTTGAAATGCTTGCCAGGGATGTAGAAGCGCTGAATAGGCACCTTGGTATACCAGCAACCTTAAAAGAGTATGGCATCGAGGAGAAGTCCTTCCTTGCTAAACTTCCCGAGCTTGCCGACTTAGCCTTTGGAGACCAGTGTACCACAGCAAACCCGAGATTGCCTCTGGTCAGTGAGTTAGAAGAACTGTACCTGATCGCTTACTATGGTAAGGACATGGTACCCGTAAAGACAAAGAAATAATGTCCCGGTTATAATTCCTCTTGCTAAACACATATACGGTATAAAACAGGCTGGACATATGTCCAGCCTGTTCCTTTCAGGTTACTTCTCTGTAAAAGTCATCCCATTCTCGTTTAAGAAAATCCGTATTGCAGCAATTGCATTCTTTCCGATACCATGAAGCGCCATAATCTCATTCTCACTATATCCGGATAGCTGTTCCAATGTAATAATTCCTTCATTTTGAAGGGCCCTTTGTGCCGGCTTAGATAATCTCTGCAGTAAATGATCGATTGTCATAATGACCTCCGGTTTTGAATTATAACGCAATTATCTATTCCATATACTTTCCACTGTTTAAAGCCTGATTTAGGGCAGTCCTCTCATCCTCTGAGAGTTCAAGGAAGGATTCCCCTTTGATAATTTCTTTCAGATATGTGTAACAGCCTTCCCGGCTGCTGTGGACTGAGTTAAGCAGAATTCCGTTATTGTTCTTATCAAGGAGAGCCAATACAAAGCTCAGTTTTCCACCCATTTCTTTAAAAGCATCGTATTTAACAACACCTACCTTCTGGTATGTAATCAGGAGATTATCTTTGATGTTATTAAGTTCCTCATGAACCAGTTTTGAATCTGCTTTCAAACCGTCAATATCCGCGAATCTTGCCAATATTTTGGATTCAAGATTTATTCCGTCCGAGCCGGTCATAAACTTTTTGTATTTTACATTCATCTTATGAAGCTTTACCATGCTGATGATTAATAAGATGAGCAGGAGCAGGCTGAATGCTGTGAGACCTGCAAAAAATAAGTCAATGTTATTGTTAATAATTTCTTTGAGATTCATCTCTTCGTTCCTCCATAACGAGCTTTAGTATTTACATATATTAACATTTTCATTTAATTTAAGGATTCGAATAGTTCGATGATCCGTTCCAGCTCTTCATTGGAATAGTATTCAATTTCAATCTTTCCTTTATCCCTTTGTTTTCTATGTATGGAAACCTTTGTACCAATAATATTTCGGAATTTCTCTTCCAGTTCGCGGTAAATAAATACCTTCTCATCAGTTGCCGCTAGTTGCTTTTGCGGTTTATTACTCAGAATCTGCTTTACCAGTTTTTCTGTTTCACGGACACTCATCTTCTCATCGAATATTCTGCAGGCTGTATGGTACTGTAGCTCCAAATCCTCTATCGGCAGGAGTGCCCGGGCATGTCCACTGGACAGGATATCATCCATCAGCATCTGCTGAATTCTCTCATCCAGCTTAAGCAGCCTGATAGAGTTTGTAACTGCAGCACGGCTTTTCGATACCCGATCCGCTAACTCATCCTGTTTCAAGTGGAATTCCTGAATTAATCTTTGATATGCTAAGGCTTCCTCAATCGGATTTAAGTCCTCTCTCTGAATATTCTCTATCAGCGCGATTTCTACAATTTCCTGTGGAGTATAATCCTTAATAACGACCGGAACTTCCTTTAGTCCGGCAATTCTTGCTGCGCGCCATCTTCTCTCACCGGCTATAATTTCATAATATTTATCTCTCTTCTGAACGATTAGAGGCTCTATAATTCCATATTGTTTGATGGAATCCGCTAGCTCCTGCAGTGAGTCCTCATCAAATCTCTTTCGGGGCTGTGATTTATTCGGCTCTATCTCCCTGATCGGTATTAATGTTTCACGTGAAACCTCATCCATCTTAGGAGCTTCTGTTTCCACGATCCGCTCCGGAATCATTATGTCAAGTCCTTTGCCTAACCCCTTCTTTACTGCGGACATATTATTTCCTCCTTTAAGACTCTATTTTTGTCTGCGGTATTTCAGTTCACCGATTTCATTCTTGGCATACATTTCGGCTTCATCTTTTTCAATCACTTCCATTGCAAGCTGCCGATATCCATCAGCTCCGGCAGATTTCGGATCATAGAGGTTAATTGGCAACCCATGGCTGGGTGCTTCCGCTAATCTTACATTTCTGGGAATGATGGTCTTATATATATTTTGCTTTAAGTTTGCTTTCACATTTTCCACTACCTGAAGTGACAGATTGGTACGAGCATCAAACATAGTAAAAACGACACCTTCCATCTCCAAGGCGGGATTGAGCCTTTGCTTTACGAGATTGATCGTATGAATCAACTGAGTTAATCCCTCCAGCGCATAGAATTCACATTGTATAGGAACCAGAACAGTGTCAGCTGTTGTCATCGCATTGACGGTAAGTGTATTTAGTGACGGAGGACAATCAATAATTATAAAATCGTACTCGTCTCTTATTTGATCGATATGCTTTTTCAGTATGTACTCTCTGCCCTCAAGTCCAATCAGCTCAATTTCAGCACCTGCTAGATTTACGTTTGATGGCAGAATATCCAGGTTCTTTATGATATCGCTTGCGATCCTGCAATCCTCAAAAGTACAATCACCAATAATCATTTGATAAATTGTATTCTTTAATTTATTCTTATCAATCCCTAATCCACTGGAGGTATTGCCCTGCGGATCGATGTCTATTGTGAGTACCTTCCTGTTCTTCTCTGCTAAGCAGGCCGATAAGTTTATTGCTGTAGTTGTCTTACCGACTCCGCCTTTCTGGTTTGCAATCGCTATCACTCTTGCCATATTTACTGCCCTCCCCGATTCCTTATCCTGTGTTATTTACAAACCATCTTACACAAATCACATTATAACATTAATTAATATAGATAGCTATCATAAAGTAAATGAAAAATTAAGATTTATCTTATTTCTATAAATGTTTCACGTGAAACATTATAGATAAGTAATATGAAGCAATGAATGGTATAGCAAGTGTGGTCCAGCTTCGCTGGTCACACGGCAACAAAAAAGGAATGTTTCACGTGAAACATTCCTTATATAAGAATATGAATTAGAAAATATCAACGAAATTATTCTTGATTGCATAGACAGCTGCTTGTGTTCTGTCCGATACATTAATCTTTTTAAATATATTAGAAACATGGTTCTTAACCGTTTTCTCACTGATATCCAGGGTATATGCAATTTCTTTATTGAACAACCCTTCTGCTAAAAGCTTCAATACTTCAATTTCTCTTCTGGTAAGATCATCATCGAAGCTACTGGAGAACGCATTCTTCTCTTCCATTCGTTCTTTAAGCATAGGAGTGAGCTCCGGTTGTATAAAGGTATCTCCACGATGGAGGCAAAAAATCGCTTTTTTTAGTACAGAGGAATCGGAATCCTTTAAGACATAACCGTCTACTCCTATCTCAACAGCTCTGACCAAATACTCAACTTCATTGTGAATAGTTAGAATTAACACTTTGATATTCTTCTTCTTTTCCCGCAGATGTTGAAGAACCTTTAACCCATTCATATTTGGCATGTTTATATCCAATAATAAAACATCGGTTGATACCTTATCGAGCAATTCTATGCATTGCTTACCATCACCGGCTTCCCCGTTTACTACAATGTCTCCGTCCAACTCTAGAATTTGCTTTATTCCTTCTCTGACCATAGAATGATCATCCGCTATAATGATATTAATCGGTCTGCTCATCATTTTCCCCCTTGCACTTTGTTAAAGGTACACTAATCGTAATATTGGTACCCTTATTAATCTCTGAATGTATCTTCACTGTCCCTGATAATAAGTATACTCTTTCTTTCATGATGGATAAGCCGTATCCTGAATTACACTCTGGAATCATTTCCATCTGTTTATCTGAGTTGAATCCAATACCGTCATCCTTAATAGATACTATGATGTTATCTATATCATAAATAATATTGATATCTATTCTGCTTGCCTTCGCATGCTTAATTACATTATGGCAAGCCTCCTGCACAACCCGGAATAAAGATAACTTAACTACTGGCAGGATATTTTCAATTTCTCGATTATTCTTCACATATACTTTAATATCATGGCTGGTCATCAGCTGTTTTGCATATCTTTCGATGGTAACCGCCAGACCAAGATCATCCAATGACATTGGCTTAAGGTTATAAATAATTTCCCGCATTTCATTAATTACCATTTTTACATTATTTGCCAGTACTGTCAGCTCAAGCTTTGCTCTAGGAGGATCCATTTCAACTAGTCTTGAACATAATTCAATTTTATGGACCAGACCGGTAAGATTCTGCACAGTAGAATCATGAAGATCCCTGGCGATTCTCTGTCTATCCTTTTCCTGGCTTTCCAATACACTCAATCCCAAATCATTATGATACTTGCTGCTCTTTTCAATCATTGCACCGGCGGCATTCAAACGGTTGACATTAGCCTGAAGCATATTCTCTTCCTTCAATAACTGCTCCAGTTTGCACCGCTCCTGATGGATGCATGCACTTATCTCATCCACATCATAGAATTTATTGTTTGGTGTAAAAAGATTTGATTTATCAGCATAGTACTGATTTGCTAAGGATAGTTTATCTTCCCATTCAGATAATTTTTCCATTACGATTTTTTTCTGATTGAGAATTTCTTCTTCCCTATTCTTAAACTCTATGGCAAGTTCCTGTAGGAATTTGACCATCTCTTCCGTTCTGTATAAATCTACATCCTTAACCAAACTGACTCCGTCCTTGTTCTCTATATTTATACACTCATTTACATCCAATACTTCGTAAAGGTTATTATTGCTAAAACGTTTCCTGCTTATATCATATAACAGTTCTTATCATTTTAAAAGTATTTTTTTACATTATATTGTAATTTCTTATACATTATATTGATTTACTGCAACATTTTCCATCAATTACCTCATATGTCATGTTTATACATACTATTCGGTCTCGATTCTCACTTTTCTCGTCTTCTCTAAAACCAAGTTTTTGAAAATATCCGGACATTTCATTTTGGCAGCTTAATGTTACTCTCTTTATCCCATTGGTTTTCGCCTTATCAATCAGCATTCGAATAACAAATTCACCGTAAGCTTTCCCTCGATATTCGGGTAATACAGCCACGCTTAGGATTCTGGCCTCCTCTTGTTTCATTGACATACAGCCGGCTGCTGCAGGGCAACTATCCTCTGCACCCTCATATACAAGTGCCTGAATCAAGGAGTCCTTCCTCTCCATACAGGTTTCCTGAAGATACGGATGTAAAGATGCCTTGCAGAAGATATCCTCCGCTATTCTCCGTTCCCTGTCCTCTGATACAAATCTTCCTTGAATCATGGTTCTCTCCTTATCCAAAGTTCAATATTCCTATCTTACTGTAACGGCTCTTTTAAAGGTTTTCCGGCACTTCTTGGATACTTTAAAGGTGTACCTTTCTTTTTATGAATTAGGATAAGAGTTCGATCAATGTCAGTCCCAGGTAATCGGAATTCTTCCGTCCGCTCTATCTCAGCACCTAAGATACTAATCGCCCCGGCAGCTTCCTTCCTCTCCTCCTGTATCAGTCCGGATTTATAAGGGATGAAATATCCTCCCTGTTTTACATAGGGTAAACAGTACTCCGAGAGAACTGACAGCTTTGCTACCGCTCTGGAAACACAGAAATCAAAGCTTTCCCGATAGCCTTTCTCTCTTCCGTAATCCTCCGCTCTTCCATGTAATGCAGTAATATTTGTTAAACCCAGAGCCTGGATCACTTCCTCCAAAAAGAGAATTCTTTTCTTCAGAGAATCGATGAGTACGACCTTTAATCCTGGAAAAGCTATTTTTAATGGAATTCCCGGAAAGCCCGCACCGGTTCCCATATCAAGAAGTCTCTCTGAGCCCAGGGTAGTAACCTTTACGAGGGATAGGCTATCAAGAAAATGCTTTGTTACTACATCCTCGAAATCCGTTATCGCCGTGAGGTTCATTACCTTGTTCCATTCCACGAGTAGCTCATAATAGCGAAGAAACTGTTGCAGCTGTTCTTCCTCCAGACGGATGTGAAGATCCGCTAATCCCTCTTTGAAGCGATTCATTCCTTGAATACTTACATCCTCCATAGTTTCGTTTCCTTTCTCTGATGATGTCCTGTTCCTACTGCGATTTACTTTCGCTTACTCCCGAAGGCTTATCTTCTATGAGTTATTCAATTCTTCTTTCCCTTTTTGTCCGGCCCTCTGGTTGTACTGCATCAGATATACCATCAGCACTGAGATGTCTGCGGGTGATACTCCGGATATTCTGGAAGCTTGCCCGATGGATGCAGGCCGGAACTTGGACAGCTTTTGCTTTGCCTCTATACGCAGGCTGTGGACCTCGTTGTAATCCAGCTCTTCCGGTATTCTTTTGTTCTCCAGCTTCTTGAACTGCTCCACCTGCTTCAGCTGTCTGCTGATATATCCGTCATATTTAATATTTATTTCAATCTGTTCAATTACATCCTGAGGGAGCTCCGGCCGATCCTGATCCAGCGGTGCCAGCAGCTCATAGGTAAGCTCCGGTCTTCGGAGTAACTCTTCCAATGTCGTTGCGGTGGTTAATACAGCGCTGTTGTTTCTCTCCAGAAATTCCTGAACATCCTTTCTGGCACCGATGGCCGCAGCCTCCAGCCGTTTCGTTTCTACGGCAATCAGCTCCTCCTTCTGAAGTAATTTCAGATAACGGTCTTCCTCCACCAATCCAATCTCATAGCCCTTTCGGGTTAATCTCAGGTCGGCATTATCCTGCCGCAGAAGTAAACGGTACTCCGCTCTGGAGGTCATCATCCGGTATGGCTCATGGGTTTCTTTTGATACCAGGTCATCAATCAGTACGCCGATATATGCTTCTGACCGATCCAGAATTAGAGGATCCCGTCCCTTTAGCTTCCTCGCTGCATTAATTCCGGCTATCAGTCCCTGTGCAGCTGCTTCCTCATAACCGGAGCTTCCGTTAAACTGACCGCCGCTGAACAACCCCTCTACATTCTTAAATTCCAATGACGCTTTCAGCTGCATGGGGTTGATGCAATCATACTCAATCGCATAGGCATTCCTGACGATCTGTGCATTCTCAAGTCCAGGTACGGAGCGGTACATCCGTACCTGAACATCCTCCGGAAGGGAGCTGGACATACCTGCTATATACATCTCATTCGTATAATTTCCCTCCGGCTCTATAAATACCTGATGCCGGTCCTTATCTGCAAACTTCATGACTTTGTCTTCTATGGAAGGGCAATATCTGGGCCCTGTTCCCTTGATATCTCCGCAATATAAGGGCGAGCGTCCAATATTCTCCCTGATGATTTCATGGGTTTGTTCGGTGGTATACGTAAGCCAGCAGGATACCTGGTCCTTATGCAAATCTTCGGGCTTATTTGTAAAGGAGAAGGGAACTAATCTTTCATCCCCCTTTTGTTCTTCCATTTTGGAGAAATCAATCGAACGTTTATCAATTCTAGCCGGTGTTCCTGTCTTAAAACGATACATCTCTATTCCCATTGCTGTAAGCGAATCGGTCAGGTGGGTTGCAGCCATCAGCCCGTTCGGTCCTGTGTGATTTACCACATCTCCGTAGATGCATCTGGCATTCAGATAAGTTCCTGTGCAGAGTACGACTGCCTTACAGGGAAAAATCGCACCGGAATACGTTTTAACACCTGTTACTTTACCATTCTCAGCTAGAATTTCTGTTACCTCAGCTTGCTTAATTGTCAGATTCTCTGTATTTTCCAGTACATGCCGCATGGTTCTGGAGTAATCCTGTTTATCAGCCTGGGCACGCAGGGAATGAACTGCCGGACCCTTGGACAGATTTAACATCTTAGACTGAATATAGGTCTTATCGATATTCTTTCCCATTTCACCGCCTAAGGCATCTATTTCCCTGACCAGATGACCCTTGGAGGTCCCCCCGATATTAGGATTACACGGCATCAGTGCGATACTGTCCACGCTGACAGTAAACATGATTGTATTAAGTGATAATCTTGCACAAGCCAGTGCTGCTTCACAGCCGGCATGTCCTGCACCGACAACCACAACATCATAGCTCTCATAAATTAAAGACATGTTATCTTTCCCCTTCTAAGCTGTCAACCTAAGATGGACACCCATTTCGGTTTCAGCGAAAACATATATCTGATTAAGGCTTCGGGTATTTATCCTCCTGCCAACTATTATTTACTTACCCATACAGAATTCCTTGAATATCATATTTACCAGGTCCTCTTCGACATTTTCTCCAATGATTCTTCCCAGTGTCTCATAGGCACTCATCAGGTCAATGGAGTAGAAATCCTCTGCCATTCCGTCCTCTATACTTGAGATTACCAGCTTTAAGCTTTCCAAGGCACTTAAGAAGGCTTCCCGGTGTCTGTCATTTGTGATATAGACTTCATCGTGAAGGTTTAGCTCACCCTGGAAGAACATTTCCTTCACCTTGTCCTCAAGCTCCTCCAGCCCCCTGCTCTCCTTCAGTGACATACTGATGATCGGCTGATCTGTTTGATGCTTAAGCTCTGCCATAGTAATCTTTGGCTCCAAATCTGATTTATTTAGTAAGAGGATGGCTTTTTTCTCTCCAATCATCTTCAGGATGGACTCATCGTTTTCATCCAAGGGAGTGGAGGAGTCAAGTACATAGATAATCAGGTCTGCATCTTCAGCAGTTCTGACTGCCTTCTCCACGCCAATTTTCTCTACGATATCCGAGGTCCTGCGGATCCCAGCTGTATCAATGATATTCAGAGTAATTCCGTTAAGTTCGATTGTCTCCTCCAGTGTATCCCTCGTTGTTCCTGCAATATCCGTTACGATGGCCCTTTCTTCTCCGGTCAAGGAGTTCATGAGACTTGACTTACCCGCATTCGGCTTACCTAAAATTACGGTCTTAATACCCTCCTTCAAGAGCTTTCCATTCTTAGATTCCTTAAGAAGCTTCTCAATCTGTCGGATCTCCTGCTCCAGATGCTTCCTCAGTTCCTCTCCGAAGCCCACCAGACTGATATGCTCCGGGTCATCCAAAGCTGCTTCTATATAAGCAATATCCCTAAGGATGCTCTCCCTCAGATCGCGTATCAGATCATATTCCCTTCCCTTAAGCTGGCTTATTGAATTTCTAAGGGCCAGCTCATTCTTTGAATTGATGATATCACAGACCGCTTCTGCTCTGGAGAGATCGATTCTGCCATTTAAGAATGCTCGCTTCGTAAATTCCCCGGGTTCGGCGATCCTGGCCCCATACTTTACAACTGTCTCGAGGATCTTTCTTGTAACAACGATACCTCCATGGCAATCGATCTCAACTACATCTTCCCTGGTATAGGTGGCAGGAGCCCGCATAATGGCGACCATAACTTCATCGATGGTCTGCTCCTCATCGAGAATATATCCGTAATGGAGGGTATGGCTTTTTTCCTGGGAAAGCTTTTTAGTACCGGTCTTGGACCGATAGATCCGATCTATTATTGAGAAAGCTTCCTCCCCACTTATCCTGATGATACTGATCCCGGCATTACTCATTCCGGTAGCAATCGCAGCAATCGTATCTGTGTTCATTAAAACCTCCATCCTGCCGAAGGCAGCTTATTAACCAAAAGCGAATTGTCAATTCGCTTTGCGAAAAGCACGCCAAGTGCTTTTTGCCTGCTGAAATATTTTTTTCAGCATTACTTCCCATGCTTCTAAAAAAAAGGTGTCTTAAAGTATAAGCTCTACCTTAAGACACCCCTCATCTCATACCAACTTAAAATAACCTTTTTCTTTGATTTAGTGTGAATTGTGCTTTTCCAACAATTCACTCTATCCCGGCGGTGGGGAAGCGTTATTATGCGTTCTCAGCAGGGACTTTCTTCTCTTTGCTTTCTTTGTATTCCTTATAGTCCTTCATATAGTCCTTGCTGTAATTTTTACTGTATTCCTTGCCCTTGCCAAGATCCTTATGAAAGCTCTTATTATTATTAAAGTCCTTCTTATGATCCTTACCATACCTGTTTGTGTTATTCAGTCTGGTATCCTTATAGGTCTTCTTGATATTGATTACAACCTTACGGTAAGGTTCTTCTCCCTCGGAATAGGTCTCAACAAACTTGTCGTTCTGCAGGGCAGAATGGATAATTCTTCTTTCATAAGGATTCATCGGCTCTAAGGAAACCGGTTTTCTGGTCCTCTTTACCTTGAATGCGATATTCTTTGCAAGATTCTCCAGTGTTTCTTTTCTCCTTGCACGGTAGTTTTCCGTATCCAGTTTTACTTTAATATAGTTTTCGCTGTTCTTATTTACTACCAGGCTGACCAGGTACTGCAGTGAATCTAATGTTTGTCCCCTTTTACCGATCAGAACACCCATTTCGTCACCCTCAACATTGATCTCAATATTGGCGTTCTCCTGATCATAAATCACTTCTGTATTTGCATTGATACCCATAGCTGAAAATACTTTATCAAGAAACTCCTTAGCAGAACCTTCTGTACTCTGTTTCATTCTTGCTTTTATTCTAGCCGGTTTACCAAACATTCCTAAAAAACCGGAGGTTTCTTTTTCTAGCACTTCGTACTCAAGCTTTTCAATTGTAGTACCAAGCTCGAGCATGGCATTCGTTATCGCCTCGTCCACTGTTTTGGCTGTAAACTCTCTCCATTCCATGACTATTTATCCCCCTTTTCATTTCTGGTTTTAAGAAGGTTAGCTATCTCAGAAATGCTGGTGGGTTTGTAGGTTTCCCCTGACTTACCTGAAGAAGCTTCATCACTATCTGAAGAACTCTCTCTATCCGGAGTTTTCGCCCTTTCTGAGACATTCGTATCTAATGTTCTAGTTTGCTTTTTGGCTAATTCCTGTAATGAAGAACCTGCAGGTACGGACTTAGGTGCATATTTTTTCCCTGCCTTGGCACTGCTCTTCTCAACTAATTCATCCATGCCCACACTATCCATGTATCTGTTAACGAAGAACTGCTGAACAATGGAGAACGCACTGTTTGCGATCCAGTAAATGCCGACACCGATCGGTAACATCAGAGCAAAAAAGCCCGACATGACCGGCATAACATAATTCATGGAGGACATCGCATTGGCAGTTGGGTTACTCTTATCCGGCTTAACGGATATCTGCTTACTCTGTACAAACTGAAGTGCCATTGCCAGCACCGGAATTAATAAGGATGCTGATTTCCAACTCGGAATATCAGTTACGCTTAAACCAAAGAATCCATTTACATTCTTAATATAGCCAATTGCTTCCCCTGCTGTGGGAATCAAAGAAGTTAATTCTTTCCATTGCCCTGTCTTAAAATGTGACAGAACACTAATAATACTGTTACTGTCCGTCAGCTTGGCCGCATCAACATTTACAATTGCAGCAACCTTATCAACCACCTGATTATTCATAACAGCATCTGCTATAATCTGGTACTGATCCCTAACGATTGTAACATAATTCGGTATATTATTAACTACCTGATATAATGCGAACATGATCGGCAGCATGATTAGCATCGGCAGACAACCGGAGGTAGGACTTGAACCGTATTTCTGATAAATTGCCTGTGTTTCGGCCTGCTGCTTTCTAAGGGTTGCTTCATCCCTTTTGCCTTTATATTTTGCCTGTATCTTCTGTATTTCCGGATTCATCCTGGAAGACAGTCTCGTAAATTTCTGCTGTTTAATTGTCAAAGGCAGCATCAACACCTTCATGATTAATGTAAACATGATGATGGATAATGCCAAATTCTCAATGCCGAACAGACTGAAGAATGCATAAATGCCATTCATAATCAATCCTAATACATATGCAATCGGCGATAAAATATTAGCTAATACTGTAACCTGCAACGTTTTTTCCTCCTTAGAGCCGTCTTCACGGAACCGGATCATATCCTCCCTTATGGAAGGGATGACATCTTAATATTCTTCTGATGGTTAAATACATTCCCTTGATAGCACCATACTTTTCCAATGCTTCTATTGCATAGGAAGAACAGGTTGGTGTATAGATACAGCTTGAATTTCTCTTAAGAGGAGATATATACTTCTGATATAATTTTACCAATAAGATAAATAATCTTCTAATCAATGTAATCCCTCTGATTCATTCCCTATCTCTTGAACTGCTGTTACTTAACCCAATCTTATGGAGTTTTACAAGATGCTTTAACGCACTATCGATTTCGCTATAATTTTTACCTTTAGCACTGACCCTTGCGACAACCACTATGTCCAATCCGTTCATTATCTGATCTTCCGACAGCCGATAGCTTTCCCTGATTATTCTGGTAACTCTGTGTCTTATCACACTGTTCCCGACTTTTTTACTCACCGATATTCCTAGACGGTTATAATGGAACCCATTTTCTCTGACATACATAATCAAAAATTTATTCGCATATGATTTGCCGGTTTGATATACCACTTGATACTCTGAATTATTCTTTAAGCTTTCCGTCTTCTTCATGTCCTATATAATACCTTCCATACTGCCGCTGCCCGACAGCTTAAGTCCGATGCTGTTCACACCATGGATAAATTCCAACATTTTCTACCTGACATTAGAAGAAAAGGCCACAAAAAATGCGACCTGTGTTTTAAACTTAAGCAGTAAGCTTCTTTCTTCCCTTTGCTCTTCTTGCAGATAATACCTTTCTGCCACCTGCAGAACTCATTCTTGCTCTGAATCCATGAACTTTAGACCTCTGTCTAGTCTTCGGTTGGAATGTCATTTTCATTGATATGCACCTCCTTTTTCTAAGCCGGCACTTTGATAAGCGAACTTTATCTATTTTACTCTGTATTAAGGAATATCACGTCTATTATATGCGCAATCCAACCTTACGTCAAGTAGTTATTTTACTTCTGAAGGCCCTGTCCGGAACGTCCTGATGCTGTTTCTTCCTTATATATATGCTCTTTTGTTGATAACTTCATACATTATGTGGATAAGCTGTGTTATTTTATCTCCAGCTGTTTATCCTTCCAAGGATTTATTAACATTTTTCCATTGTTACTAATGTTTATACGTTTATCCCATAATCCACAGACTTATTATTAATCACTAACGGCTGAACTGTAACCCATAAAATAAGAATGCCATAATAACCATTGAAAATTTAATCATTATGTTATAATATATATCTATGTGAGTATCTGTAAGAAAAGGTTGTAAAACATCCAACCTATAAAATGCCATAGTGCAGCATGGAGTGTAATAATGAAGACTTTGATTCAATCTAAATGGGACGAAATATTAAAATATATGATATCCGAGTATGGCATAACGGATGTTTCCTACAATGCCTGGCTGAAGCCGCTGAAGGTATTTGATGTAACGGATCACATCATTACAATATTAATCAATGATGAACTGATCGGGCCAACCAGCCTGACGATTATTCGCAATAAATATGAGCTTTTATTAAAGGTATCTATTGAAGAAGTTATGAATGAACAATACGAAATTAAGTTTATATTAGCCAGCCAGATGAATTCTTCGGACAAAAAGACGGAACCGGCTGCTGTTAAGAAAACAAGTAATATTCCTACCTTTTTAAATCCCAGATATACCTTTGATTCCTTTGTAGTCGGAGGAAATAATGAATTTGCCCGTGCTGCTGCACTTGCTGTTGCAGAGAACCCGGGAGAAATTTATAATCCTTTGTTTATTTATGGTGGGGTTGGTTTGGGCAAAACCCATCTGATGCATTCCGTTGCACATTTTGTTCTGAGTGAGAATCCTGATACGAAGGTTTTATATGTAACCAGTGAGAAATTTACGAACGAACTGATCGATTCGATTCAGAAGAAGACGACCACACAATTTAGGGAGAAATATCGCAGTATCGATATTCTTTTAATTGATGATATTCAGTTTATTATAGGAAAGGAGAGCACCCAGGAGGAGTTCTTCCATACCTTTAATACCTTACATGAATCAAAGAAGCAGATCATTATCTCCAGTGACCGTCCTCCGAAAGAGATGCTTACCTTAGAGGACAGGCTTAGGTCCAGATTCGAGCATGGACTTATGGCGGACATCCAGTCTCCTGATTATGAGACCAGAATGGCTATTCTTAAGAAGAAGGAAGAGCTGGACGGATATAAGATTGATGAAGAAGTACTCAGATATATTGCGAATAATATTAAGTCCAACATCCGTGAGCTGGAAGGTGCTTTAACCAAAATCGTAGCTTTCTCCAGACTTAAGAAAAGAGAGTTAAATCTGTTACTGGCAGAGGAAGCCCTTCAGGATATTATTTCTCCGAACGAGAAGAAGGTAATAACACCGGAGCTGATTGTCGATGTGGTAGCAGAACATTATAATATAACACCGGCTGATATCTATTCTAAGGATAAGAGCAGAAATATCTCCTATCCCAGACAGGTCGTCATGTATCTGTGCCGCAAGCTGACGGATATGTCCGTAACTGATATCGGCAAGACACTCGGTAACCGTGACCATTCAACCGTATTGCATGGCTGCGATAAGGTAACTTCCGATATTGGAGGAGATTCTTCCATACATAATACGATTGATGTATTAATAAAGAAGATTAACCCTGAATAGTTTTCTTTTTAAAGGTTGATATTCTGTTGATAATTAGTTGATAGCTTGTAGATGAGCTGTGAATTATTTAGCTTCCAAATTGTGTATGTGTAAGAAATCCTGTTTGTCCACGTTTCATCCAAAGGAATCCTACAAGCTTATCAATGGCTGAAAAGGCTGTATTTTAAGGCTGAAACGCAGTTTTCAACAAATTCACATCCCTTAATACTAATACTGCTAAGAATCTTTTATATATTTATTTATCACATGCGAAGGGAGATTATTCACATATGAAAATCCAATGTCAGAAATCTGATTTACTAAACAGTGTAAATATTGTTCTGAAAGCTGTTCCTGTTAAATCAACCATGCCCATACTAGAATGTCTGATTATAGAGGCTAAGGATCAGCGTATCAAATTAATCGCAAATGATATGGAACTAGGTATTGAAACATTCGTGAAAGGAAATGTCTCTGAAACAGGAACCGTTGCATTAAATGCAAAGGTTTTTTCTGAGATAGTAAGAAGACTTCCGGAGAATGAGGTCCATATCTCGACGGACAATAATTTCATGACGGAAATCATCTGTGAAAAAGCAAAGTTCTCGATCTCCGGAAGATCCGGAGAGGAATTTCCATCCCTGCCTAAGATTGAGAAGGATAATCCTGTTATCCTGTCCCAGTTTACGTTAAAAGAAGTAATTCGTCAGACAGTTTTCTCTATCTCGGATAATGAGAGTAATAAGATCATGACCGGCGAGCTGTTTGAAATCAAGAAGAACGAACTCAGAGTAATTTCCCTGGATGGTCACAGAATTTCGATCCGAAAGATTCTCATGAAGGATTCCTATGAGGACCGGAAGGTAATTGTTCCGGGTAAGACTTTAAATGAAATAAGCAAGATTTTATCCGGAGAGGTTTCCTCTCTGGTTAACATTTTCTTTACGGACAAGCATGTCCTGTTTGAGTTTGATGAAACCGTTGTACTGTCCAGACTGATTGAGGGAGAGTACTATAGGATTGATCAGATGCTGTCCAGCGATTATGAAACTAAGGTTACGATTAACAAGAAAGAGCTTCAGAGCTGTATCGAGAGAGCATCCCTCTTAATCAGGGAGACGGATAAGAAGCCGATCATTATCGATATCCGGAATAATAATTTTGAACTTAAGATCAATACAGCCATAGGTTCCATGAATGAAGAGATTGATATCACGAAGGAAGGTAAGGATATTGTAATCGGCTTTAATCCGAAGTTCTTACTTGACGCACTTCGTGTAATTGATGATGAGAACGTTGACATCTATTTAATCAATGCAAAAGCGCCTTGCTTTATCCGAGATAAGGAGCAGTCATACATTTATTTAATTTTACCTGTAAATATTAATGTTGTATCATAGAAAAAGATTGGAGCTTATAAATGCATCAGATTAAATTGAGGGAAGAATATATCAAGCTCGGACAAGCATTGAAGGCCGCAGGTCTCGCAGATTCCGGAGTCGATGCAAAGAATGAGATACTCGATGGCAAAGTGAAGGTAAACGGTAAAGTTGAAACCCAAAGGGGTAAGAAGCTCTATGACGGGGATCTGGTCGAGTATGACGGAGAACAGATTAAAATCATAAAGTAAAAGAAATGATGGTGCGGATATGATTGTCAAATCGTTGGAACTGAAGGACTATAGAAATTATGGCCAGCTGAATCTACAGTTTCATAGCGGTACCAATATTTTATATGGGGAAAACGCCCAGGGGAAAACGAATATCCTGGAGGCTGTCTATCTGGGAGGAACAACAAAATCCCACCGGGGCAGCAAGGACAGGGAACTTATCATGTTCGCCAGGGAAGAAGCCCATGTCCGCATCATGATCGAGAAGAATCAGACAACACATCGGATCGATCTGCATTTAAAGAAGAATAAGGCCAAAGGGGTTGCCATAGATGGCATCCCGATTAAAAGACAAGGTGAATTATTTGGTATGCTGAACCTTGTGTTTTTTTCGCCGGAGGATCTCTATATCATCAAGGACGGACCCGGAGAACGGAGGAGATTCTTAGATCTGGAATTATGCCAGCTGGACAAGGTTTATTTGTACCATCTGGCTAATTATAATAAAGCTCTTGCTCAAAGAAACAACTTATTAAAGCAAATCGGATTTAACAGGAATTTATTGGATACACTATATTTATGGGATTCTAAACTAGCAGAACATGGGAGCTATATTATTCAGGCCAGACAGAAGTTTATCCTGGAGCTGAACGAGCTGACTATGCCCATACATAAAAGGCTGACCGGAGAAAGGGAAGAATTACTGCTGAAGTATGAACCCAATGTCAGAGCAGACGAACTGGAAGGAAAATTAAAAAAGACGGCGGAGAAGGATCTGGCACTAAAAATGACGAACACAGGTCCCCATCGGGATGATATGTCTTTTATCGTAAATGATATAGACATCCGCAGGTTTGGGTCCCAGGGACAGCAGAGAACTGCGGCATTGTCCTGCAAGCTGGCAGAAATTCAATTGGTTAAAACCATTATAAAAGAGAATCCGGTACTTCTTTTGGATGATGTCCTGTCAGAGCTTGACCGAAGCAGGCAAAATCATCTGCTAAACAGCATCGGAGATATCCAAACGATCATTACCTGTACGGGGTTAGAGGAATTTGTTAACCACAGGTTTGAATATAATAAGATTTTCCATGTTATTGGTGGCGAGGTTACCAGTGAAAATTAAGAAGGCGATTTAGACTTTCTAAAAACACGGCAGGTATAAGCTCAGGTTACTTAAAAATCATTCCTGCAAAACAGAGAAATGCCTCATCAGGCAGTTACCAAAGAAAAGGTAAATGTCTTAAGAACAGGCATAAGGAGGTTATTATGAGCAACGAATATGGTGCAGATCAAATTCAGATATTGGAAGGATTAGAGGCTGTCAGAAAAAGGCCGGGTATGTATATCGGGTCTACTTCTTCAAAGGGATTACACCATCTGGTTTATGAAATCGTAGACAATGCGGTGGACGAGGCACTGGCCGGCTATTGCGATACCATAGACGTAACCATCAATCAGGATAATTCCGTCTCTGTAGTTGATAACGGACGAGGAATACCGATCGGCATTAATCAGAAAAAGGGTATCCCCGCTGTAGAGGTCGTCTTTACGATTCTTCATGCCGGCGGCAAATTTGGCGGTGGGGGATATAAGGTTTCCGGCGGACTGCATGGAGTAGGAGCTTCGGTTGTAAATGCTCTGTCTGAGTGGTTGGAGGTAGAAATCAGTATCGATGGCAAGAAGTATTTCCAGAGATATGAGAGAGGGAAGGTAGTCTGCCCTCTGAAAGAGATTGGTGAGACGACAGAACGAGGTACGAAGGTAACCTTCTTTCCGGATAAGGAAATATTTGAAGAAACGATATATGATTTTGACACCTTAAAGCAGAGACTGAGGGAAATGGCCTTCTTGACCAAGAACTTAAGAATAAGACTTTATGACGTCAGGGAAGAAGAAGTGAAGGAGAGAGATTTCCATTATGCAGGCGGAATCAAGGAGTATGTAGAATATCTCAACCGTCATAAGGATCCCCTGTATCAGGACATCATCTATTGCGAAGGCCAGAGGGATGAGGTGTATGTTGAGGTTGCGCTGCAGCATAACAGTACCTATACCGAAGGTGTATACAGCTTTGTAAATAATATCACTACTCCGGAGGGAGGAACTCATTTAATCGGTTTCAAAAATGCCCTCACGAAGACCTTCAATGATTATGCAAGAGGTCAGAAATATTTGAAGGATAATGAGCAGAACCTGACAGGGGAAGATATCAGGGAAGGTCTGACGGCTATCGTCAGTATCAAGATCCCGGAACCTCAGTTTGAAGGACAGACGAAGCAGAAGTTGGGTAACAGTGAAGCCAGAGGCGCAGTGGAGGGAATCGTCAGCGAACAGCTGACCTACTTCCTCGAGCAGAATCCTGCAGTAGCCAGAATGATATGCGAGAAATCAATCCTTGCCCAGAGGGCCAGGGATGCAGCCAGAAAAGCCAGGGATCTGACCAGAAGAAAGACCGCACTGGAGGGCTCAAGTCTTCCGGGAAAATTGGCCGACTGCTCCGAAAAGGATCCGTCCAAATGTGAAATTTATATCGTTGAGGGAGATTCTGCAGGTGGCTCTGCCAAAACAGCAAGATCCAGAGCAACACAGGCGATTCTGCCTTTGCGTGGTAAGATATTGAACGTGGAGAAATCCCGTCTTGATAAAATACTGGTCAATAATGAAATCAAAGCGATGATTACGGCCTTCGGAACAGGTATCTCCGATGACTTTGACGTCTCCCGGCTCAGATACCATAAAATCATCATAATGACGGATGCGGACGTGGACGGCGCGCATATCAGTACCTTGCTGCTTACCTTCTTCTACCGCTTCATGCCGGAACTGATTAAGCAGGGCTATGTCTACCTGGCGCAGCCGCCGCTCTATAAGGTGGAGAAGGGCAAAGTAGTGAAGTATGCTTACAGTGATGAGGAATTGAACCAAATTCTCACCGAGCTCGGCAGGGATGGTAATAACAAAATCCAGCGTTATAAGGGTCTTGGCGAGATGGATGCCGAACAGCTTTGGGATACGACCATGGATCCGGAGAAGAGAATTCTCTTAAGAGTAACAATGGATGAAGAGGAATCCTCTGAAATCGATATCACTTTTACGACACTGATGGGAGACAAGGTTGAGCCCCGAAGGGAATTCATTGAGACCAATGCGAAGTACGTACGGAATTTGGATATCTAATCACCCATCCAGATAAAAAACCTGCAGGAAGTACCTCACTGCAAAATATAGAGACAGCTTTGCGTCAGCAAAGCTGATAACGGAGGAAGAGGAATGGAAGAGAATATCTTCGATAAGGTGCATGACGTAGATCTGAAGAAGACGATGGAGACATCCTATATCGACTATGCCATGTCCGTAATCGCGGCCAGAGCCCTGCCCGATGTAAGGGATGGCTTAAAGCCGGTACAAAGAAGAATATTATATGCGATGATAGAGCTGAATAACGGTCCTGACAAACCGCACCGTAAATGTGCCCGTATCGTCGGTGATACCATGGGTAAATATCATCCCCACGGTGACAGCTCGATTTATGAAGCATTGGTAAAGCTGGCTCAGGATTTCTCTACAAGGTATCCTTTGATTGATGGCCACGGAAATTTTGGATCTGTTGACGGTGACGGTGCTGCGGCAATGCGTTATACGGAAGCCCGCTTAAGCAAGATCTCTATGGAGATGCTATCCGACATCAATAAGGATACCGTAGACTTCTCACCGAACTTTGATGAGACGGAGAAGGAACCCGTCGTTTTACCCTCCAGATTTCCTAACCTTCTGATAAACGGTACTTCAGGTATTGCTGTAGGTATGGCAACCAATATACCGCCTCATAACCTGAAAGAAATCATCAACGGCGTTCTGAAGATCATCAATAACCAAATTGAGGAAGACCGGGAGACTGAGATTGAGGAACTTCTGGAAATTATAAAAGGACCGGATTTTCCCACGGGAGCACAGATACTGGGATTATCAGGAATAGAAGAAGCATATCGTACCGGCCGAGGCAAGATTCGCGTCCGTGCCGTAACAGAGATAGAGACCATGCCAAACGGGAAACCAAGAATTTTGGTATCCGAGCTGCCTTACATGGTTAATAAAGCCAGGTTAATTGAGAAGATTGCTGAGCTGGTGAAGGATAAGAAGATTGACGGAATTACAGAGCTTAGGGATGAATCAGACCGTACCGGTATGAGAATTGTGATAGAGCTCAGAAGAGACGTCAATGCAAATGTAATCTTAAACCAGTTATATAAACATACCCTGCTTCAGGATACCTTCGGCGTGATCATGCTGGCACTGGTGAACAATGAACCGAGGGTCTTAAATCTTCATCAGATGCTGGATTACTATTTGCTGCATCAGAAGGAGGTCGTAACCAGACGTACCAGGTATGATCTGAATAAGGCAGAGGAGCGGGCTCATATTTTACAGGGCTTACTGATCGCCCTTGATCATATTGATGAAGTAATCAGTATCATCCGTTCTTCACAGAATGTCAGTATTGCAAAGGAACGGTTAATAGAACGTTTCGGCTTATCAGAGGCCCAAGCTCAATCAATTACAGACATGAGACTCCGTGCGCTGACCGGACTGGAAAGGGAGCGTCTTGAGGCTGAGTATGCTGAGCTTATGGCAAAGATTGAGGAGTATAAGGCAATCCTTGCAGATGAGAAGAAGCTCTTAGGTGTAATCAAGGAAGAGATTACTCTGATCAGAGATAAGTACGGAGATGAAAGAAGAACCTCCATCGGTCCCGATGAGTTCGATATCTCCATGGAGGATCTAATTCCGAATGAAAATACCGTGATCGCTATGACGAGATTAGGTTACATCAAACGTATGACCGTTGACAATTTTAAGAGTCAGCATCGCGGTGGTAAGGGTATCAAGGGGATGCAGACGATCGAAGAGGATTTTATTGAGGATCTTCTGATGACGATGAACCACCATTACATTATGTTCTTTACGAATAAGGGCAGAGTGTACCGGCTGAAGGCTTATGAGATACCGGAATCTGGTAGAACTGCCAGGGGTACGGCAATCGTTAATCTACTTCAGCTGCTTCCGGAGGAGAGAATCACGGCCATTATTCCGTTAAAGGAATATAAGGATGACCGGTTCCTGTTCATGGCTACCGAAAAGGGTATTGTTAAGAAGACACCCATTAAGGAATACGAGAATATCAGAAAGTCCGGACTTCAGGCAATCAATCTGAGAGAAGACGATGAATTAATTGAAGTTAAATCCACTAACCGTCAGAAGGAGATTTTCCTGGTGACGAAGAACGGTATGTGCATCCGTTTTGATGAAAGGGATGTAAGGCCTACCGGAAGAACCTCCATGGGTGTGATCGGTATGACACTGTCGGATGATGACCGGGTCATCGGTATGCAGCTTCATACGCAGGGAAGCCACCTGCTCTTTGTATCTGAAAACGGTATGGGTAAGAGAACCTCTCTAGAGGAGTTTACCCTGCAGCGCAGAGGCGGTAAGGGTGTAAAATGCTATAAGATAACAGATAAAACCGGTGATGTGATCGGTGTGAAGGCAGTAAATGAGAATAATGAGGTTATGCTGATAACCACCGGAGGTATTATTATCCGCCTGATGGTAAGTGACATCTCTGTTCTCGGAAGAATTACTTCAGGTGTAAAGCTGATTGAACTGGATTCCGAGAAGGATATCACAGTTGCCAGCGTCACTAAGGTAAGAGAAAGCAATAATGCTGCATCCGGAGAAGAGGTTATCAAGAATCTGGAACAGGAATTGATTGAAGAAAGCACAGCAACCATTGGAGAGATGTCGGAAGAAGAATATCTCGAGGAGCTGGATGCAATTCAAGATGCCCTTGAGATAGAGGATGAAGCTGCCGCACAGGAATTCACCGAATAAAAAGGATTCCGAAAGGACTGGAATCCCCCCGAAGAACGCGGAGTTTCGCACAAGTAGGCTCACTCCTTGTTCTTCCGGTTAGTGGAATCAATATGGAGGTACAGAATTCCGAAAATATGGAATTCTGGGAAAGAACTGCGGAGTTTCGCACAAGTAGGCTCACTCCTTGTTCTTCCGGTGTGCTACTTATAACGGAGGTTATTAAATGAGAACCATCCATACCGATGAAATTATTAATAATATAAAAGAGATGTGCATCGAAGCCAACTTACAGTTGGCTTCTGATGTAGAAAAGAGAGTACGCGGTGCATATGAACAGGAGGAATCCACTCTTGGCAAACAGATTTTGGGTCAATTGAGTGAGAATCTGGATATAGCAAGAGATGAAGCGATACCGATCTGCCAGGATACCGGAATGGCCGTGATCTTTCTGAAAATTGGTCAAGATATTCACCTCACAGGAGACAGTCTGGAGTCAGCGGTAAATGAGGGAATACGGCAGGGCTACCGGGAGGGCTATCTGAGAAAATCCGTGGTGGAGGATCCCCTGCTTAGGAATAATACGAAGGATAATACACCGGGGATTCTGCATATTGAGATCGTTCCCGGGGAGGAGCTTGAGATTACTGTTGCTCCGAAGGGTTTCGGAAGCGAGAATATGAGCAGGATTTATATGCTGAAGCCCTCGGACGGAGTCGAGGGAGTTAAGAAAGCTGTGTATGAAACTGTTACCTTAGCCGGACCGAATGCCTGTCCTCCCATTGTAGTAGGGGTGGGAATTGGCGGAGATTTCGAGAAATGTGCCATACTGTCGAAGAAAGCACTGACCAGAAGTATGGACAGATCCTCTCTGCTTCCCCATATCCGGGAATTGGAGGAGGAGCTTCTGACTGGAATCAATCAGCTTGGGATTGGACCGGGAGGTTTTGGGGGAAGAACTACTGCCCTAGGAGTCAATGTTGAGGTCTATCCAACCCATATAGCCGGATTACCGGTGGCCATTAATATCTGCTGTCATGTGAACCGCCATGTGACAAGAAGTATTTGAACCTATATAAAATTAAGAGTAAGAATTCATATTTTACAAAGATCAGGGGATGCTATATAAAGCAGTCCGTTAAGCTTCCCCGGAAATGAGGAAACATAAGTGGAGAAGCACATCAGTACCCCTCTGACTTTGGACAAGGTAACAGGATTAGCAGCAGGGGATTATGTCTACCTTACAGGGACGATCTATACGGCCAGAGATGCAGCCCATTTAAGGCTTTATGAAGCTCTGCTGGCAGGAGAGGAGATCCCCCTGGAGCTTAAGGATAATATTATATATTATCTGGGTCCCACCCCCGAGCGGGAAGGCCAGGTCATCGGCTCCGCAGGTCCGACCACCAGCAGCAGAATGGATAAATATACACCTACGCTTCTGGACTTGGGTCTAAAAGGAATGATCGGCAAGGGAAGACGGAGCAGTGAGGTCATCGAGGCGATGGTGAAGAATAAAGCAGTTTATTTTGCTGCAGTCGGCGGAGCAGGAGCGCTGCTGTCTAAGAAAATCAAAGCATCAAAGGTAATCGCCTACGAGGATCTTGGTACAGAGGCGATCCGCGAGCTATATGTGGAGGATTTTCCAGTCATTGTCGTTATAGATTCTGATGGAAATAATTTATACGAAATAGTTCGGCAAAGCTGTTGACAAAAGAAAGGGCATTTGCTATACTATCTTTTGTCTCTGCAAGTAGGTTAGAGAAGAAAATATCATAGCGTTAAGAGAAGTTCAGTTTCTGGAGAAATACTCAAGAGGCCGAAGAGGCGCCCCTGCTAAGGGTGTAGGTCGGGCAACCGGCGCGAGGGTTCAAATCCCTCTTTCTCCGTTATAAAAACCTGTTTTACGAAAAGTAAAGCAGGTTTTTTGGCATATAGAAATAGTATTAATCTGGAACATATTAGTGGGTCGCTCCAACAACCCGGAGCAGGTATGCAATTTAAAACAAAAGAAAAGAATGGGGGTTATTGTAATGGAAAAAGAGAGGAAGTTGTTCCTAAAATTACTGCCGTTAACCGGACTGATCGGTGCCTTCGCTTACTTCATCCATGTGTTTCTTGGAGGAATCCTATGGGAAGGCTACAGCCACATCTCTCAGACCATCAGTGAATTAACCGGAAGCCAGGCGCCGGACGCAGATCTCCTGAAGATTTTTACGAATATTTACGGAATCTGTATGATTATCTTCTCTATCTATTTATTACTGGCAGTAAGACGGGAGAAGTTACATATCACAGTTAAGGTGGGTGCTCTGCTGTTGGTGATCATGGAGATCACCTCTTATATCGGCTATTCACTTTTTCCTTTGGATACATCCGGGGATTTATCCGGCTTCCAGAATTTCATGCATATTGTTGTAACAGCAGTGGTTGTATTATGTACCATCGGAACCGGATATTTTATGGGTTTAGGCATGAGAAATACCCCTGCTTACAGAAAATTAGGAGTATTTATTCTGATATGCTCTGTTATTATTACGATATCAGGGGCTATGACGCCCATCTTTATGGCAAACGAAGTACCGGTTTCGGGATTAACCGAACGAATTAACATTTTTACGCTTCAGACCTGCCTGAGCGTAATCTCCATCTTCCTATATCGTAAGCAGGCAAAGTGAACCAGTAGATTGTGAAGCTCTGAGGAAGGGACTCAAATAAGCTTCATTTACAGGAGGAACGAAGTGAATATTATACCTTGTAACCCCAACGCCTCGGCAGAGGTTAGGAATGTATTAGCATATTTTTCAAAACTTCAGGGAGAAGGTATCCTTACAGGCCAGCATACGAAGACAAAGGTTCAGGAGGAACTGACCTATCTTAAGGATGTTACAGGAAGACAACCGGCTCTTTGCGGGTTCGAACTGCTATCTTATTCACCGAATATCCGTTATGAGACCTGTAACGGGGAGTGCCTGAGAGAGATTGAGGAGAATAAAGAAAGTCTGGAAAAGGCACATGCCTGGGCAGAGAAAAAGGGTTTGATTACCTTAACCTGGCATTGGTTTTCTCCTTCTGGAGGAACGGATAAATCCTTCTATGCGAAGAACACGGATTATGATGCTTCCAAAGCGATCCTCGAGGGGACGGAGGAATATGATGCCCTTCTATCTGACATGGACCGCATGGCAGAAATATTGAAGACCTTCCGGGACAGGAAGATACCGATTCTGTGGAGGCCGTTTCATGAAGCGGATGGCAGCTGGTTCTGGTGGGGACGGAGCGGCCCGGAGGTTGCTAAGAAACTATACCTCATCATGTTTGACCGATACACGAAGCATCACGAACTTAACAATTTAATCTGGATCTGGAACTCTTCAGACAGAGATGGGTATGTCGGTGATCAGTATTGCGACATTATATCCAGGGATATCTATCCGCAGGCACATCATCATACGGATCAAGCAGAAGCCTATAAAGAATTAATTCGGATATCACCGGAGGGAAAGATGGCTGCTATTACGGAGATTGGGACAATTCCCAGCATCCTTAAACTTTCCGGAAGCCGGATTCCCTGGCTTTGGTTTATGACCTGGTGTGAAGAGATACTATCTGAGAAGTACACCTATAAATACGAGCTATATCAGGCATATAACCATAATTATGCCATTACCCTGGATAAACTGCCGGAGCTTTATTAAGTCAAGGCATAAACTGGTTGCAGGTTTGAAGTAAGAGGAACCTTAAACCAAAGAATAGGAGCAAATATGCTAGAATTAATCTACCCCTCAATGGATCATAGGGACATGTGGATTGACATCTTAAACGAATGGACTGAAACCGAAGAGGATGTTACACCTTATGCTTTATTTTACCGTCAGGATGACTTTGATGTGTTTCTAAAGAAGACAGAGGAAAGTCACCAGGGAATTAACCTGGGAGATCATGTACCGGCAACAACCTATTTTCTGATAGGGGAGAGCAGGGACAGGATTTTAGGTGCAGTTAATATAAGGCACCGGCTGAACGAAGCTCAATTACTTCGAAGCGGCCATATCGGATATGGAGTCCGACCTTCTGAGAGAAAGAAAGGTCTCGGGAATGAAATGCTTAGACTGGCACTTTTGAAATGCCGTGAGATGGGATTAGAGAGCGCATTAGTCACCTGTGATAAAGACAACATTGCTTCGGCCAAGGTTATAATGAAAAACGGCGGAGAGCTGGAGAATGAAATTACGGAAGAAGATGGTAACATCATTCAAAGATATTGGATAAGCTTAATGTAAGAAATCCGATATATCAGAATGACCTTGGAATAGAATGCCCGCTTTGTGGGCATTCTTTCTTATCGTATGGGACATAGTATTCCTTGTAAAAGATTGTTGTTTTCTTTTTTTGAAAAATTAAAAAAATTAGAACATAAAATTGTTGACAAAGGAATACGTGTATGATA
>JAEZJW010000048.1 GCA_023415595.1 Bacillota bacterium | reverse complement strand
TTACAAAGACATTTGGGTCGGTTGTGGCAAACAACAAAATAGACCTTTCCGTTAAGCAGGGCGAGATTCTCGCCCTGCTTGGGGAAAACGGATCGGGTAAAACTACATTGATGAACATGCTCTCAGGAATTTACAGACCTGATAGCGGTTCTATTTTTATTGATGGGCAGCCGGTTACGATCAATTCCCCGGAGGATGCCATACGGCTCGGTGTCGGTATGATCCATCAGCATTTTAAACTGGTTGAGGCACTATCGGCTACGGATAACATTATCCTGGGATCCAGAAATAAGGGAATCTTCCTTCATAAATCTAGATCCGCAAAGATAAAAGAAATCAGCGGCCGTTTTGGCCTGGATATTGACCCGGAGAAACCGATTTACCAGATGTCAGTCAGTGAGAAGCAGACCGTTGAAATTATCAAAGTGCTGTACCGCGAGGCTGATATTTTGATTTTGGATGAGCCTACGGCTGTTCTGACACCACAGGAAACCAAGAGGCTGTTCGAGATCCTGCGCCGCATGAAGCAGGAGGGCTGTGCAGTCATCATCATTACGCATAAACTGAATGAGGTATTGGAGATCAGCGACCGTGTCACGATCCTCCGGAAGGGCGAAAGTGTAGCCACGGTAACTACCTCAGAGACGAATGCGCAGGAGCTGACGGAGCTGATGGTGGGCAGGCCTGTGGAGCTCTCTATCGATCACCCGGAAACCTTCTTTGAGGAGAACCTGTTGGAGATCCATCACCTGACGGTAGGCAACGAGGAAGGCCTGGATATGATTAAGGATATCAGCTTTGATCTGAACCGCGGCGAGATCCTCGGAGTTGCCGGTGTGGCCGGCAGCGGGCAGAAAGAGCTCTGTGAAGCAATCGCAGGACTTCTTCCTGTGAGAAAGGGAGCAGTACTCTATAAGAACGAGAATATTATCGGCAAATCACCGAATGAAATCATAAAGATGGGCATCAGCATGAGCTTCATCCCGGAGGATCGTCTTGGCATGGGACTGGCAGCCTCCATGGGTATCGTCGATAACATGCTGCTGAAGTCCTACAATGAAGGAAATAGCCTCTTCCTCAGTAAAAAAGGAGCGAAGGAGCTGGCAAAGCGCATCGTGAAGCAGTTGGAAATCGCAACCCCAAGCATCGATACACCGGTCAGACGTTTATCAGGCGGCAATGTACAGAAGGTACTCTTAGGAAGGGAAATTGAGTCCCAGCCGAATGTGCTGATTACTGCTTATGCAGTCCGCGGTCTTGATATTAATTCCTCATATACGATTTATGATGCACTGAATGAACAGAAGCAAAAAGGTGTCGGAGTCCTGTTTATCGGAGAGGATCTGGATGTTATGCTGGAGCTATGTGACCGTATCATGGTGCTCTGCCATGGCAAGGTCACCGGTATAGTTGATACGAAGGATGCGACCAAGGAACAGCTGGGTCTATTAATGACAGATGCATCCGCGAAGTTAGGAGGTTCCAAATGACGGACGAGAGAATTGTAAAAAATCATGAGCCCCTGATCCGTATCGTGAAGAAAACTGAGCTATCCGTAGGGAAAGCAATCGCCTTGTCTGTCTTCGCCGTGATTGCTGCGATTGTAGCAGGAGGAATCTTCATCCTTGCCATCGGACAGAATCCGATTGAGATTTATTCCACGATTGTTAAGGGAGCTTTCAGATCCGAGTTGGCAGCCAAGGGAACGATTAAGATAGCCATTCCGCTGTTAATTGCCTCCATTGGTATTACTCCTGCCTTCCAGATGAAATTCTGGAACATCGGAGCAGAAGGCCAGATTATCATGGGTGGTATCTTTGCAACCTTCTTTGCATTAAAATATGATCATCTTCACCATGGACTTCTCCTGCTCCTTATGTTTGCTGCCGGAATGATTGGCGGCGGACTCTGGGGTATCATTCCTGCCTACTTCAAAACAAAGTTTGGTACGAATGAGACTCTTTTTACGCTGATGTTAAATTACATTGCCTTATATATGATCAAATACTTTGTGGAGGGTCCCTGGCGTGATCCCTCCTCCTCAGGCTTTCCCAAGATTGCAACCTTCACTGAGAATGCCAGATTGGACCAGATCTTCGGGGTTCATGCCGGCTGGCTCATAGGACTTATTCTGGTCATCCTGCTGTTTATTTATCTGAAGTTTACGAAGCAGGGTTATGAAATCAGTGTTGTCGGTGAGAGCATCAATACCGCCCGATATGCTGGAATGAACGTTAAGAAAATAGTACTCCGGACCATGTTTATCAGCGGTGCCATCTGTGGTATCGCCGGAATGACACAGGTAACCGGTGCAGCCTATACTCTTGGAGAAGGCGTGGCCGGAGGTGTCGGCTTTACGGCGATTACCGTGGCCTGGCTATCCAAATTAAACCCGTTGGTCATCTTGTTTGTTACTGTAGGCTTTAGTATGCTGGATAAGGGCTGTTCGGTTATGCAGAGCACCTTTGGTTTATCCTCCGCAGTATCCGGCATCCTTCAGGGTATCATCCTGTTCTTTATCCTGGGCTTTGATTTCTTCACCCGCTATCGATTCGCTATTAAGAAGGGAGGAAAATAGAAATGTTCTTAAATTTCTTATTTGCAGCAGTGAAAGCAGGTACTCCCTTACTCTTTGGAACCACCGGAGAGATCATGACCGAGCGTACCGGTAATTTGAACCTGGGCGTCGAGGGTATGATGTTCATGGGAGCCTTTCTAAGCTTCTTTGTTGGCTATCATACGGACAGCCTCCTGTTAGCACTTCTGGCGGCCTTTGCAATCGGAGTGTTCGGAGCATTAATTTACGCATTTGTTACCGTTACCTTAATGGCTAACCAGAATGTTGCCGGACTTACCCTTACCATCTTCGGGGGCGGAGTGGCAAAATTCTTCGGTGAGATCATGATTAAGAACGCCGGCGGTTCTCCGAAGCTCTCCACGGATTTTATGACTTCTATATCAGAGAGACCGATCCCTCTCCTGGGAGATATCCCTGTGGTAGGTAAGCTCTTATTCTCCCATAACCCACTGGTGTATCTCTCCATTGCAGTGGCCGTGATCTGCAGTATCTATCTGATGAGGACCAGGACCGGCTTAAATATGCGGGCTGTCGGAGAAAATCCTGCAGCAGCGGACGCTGCAGGTATTCGGGTTACCCTGGTCAAATACATTCATATCCTGCTCGGCGGCGGTATCTGCGGCCTGGGTGGTGCTTACCTCTCCCTGATCAACGGAGGCGGTGTCTGGAACAACAGCTCAGTCGTGAACGGACAGGGCTGGATCGCGGTGGCGCTGGTTATCTTCGCAAGCTGGAGTCCGGTCAAGGCAATCTTCGGATCCTTGATCTTCGGTGCCTTCAGTGTGCTTCAGTTCTACATGCCGAAGGACATTATCGAGATACCGAATGCCTTCTATGTAATGCTTCCCTTCGTCATTACAACGGTCGTACTTGTCATTACCTCAATGCGTAAATCCAAGAAGGGTTCCCAGCCTGCAGGCTGCGGAATGAACTATTTCAGAGAAGAACGGTAATTTTACTTTAAATGAGAAAGGTGCACGAGGGTGCACCTTTTTTTATTCAAAAATATTACAAAAATGTGATAACATCACAGAAACCATCAACGTAATGTAGTATAGTAAGGTTACATCAAAGGAATGCTCAAAAATTATAAACCTACAGACTAGAGTCTGAGAATAGGAAACAGATAAGATGATGAAGCCCAATCCTTATAGGGAAGGCATAAACCTAAAATATTGATAGGAGGAACATTTATGGCAGCAATTAAAATAACAAAGAATAATTTTAAACAAGAGGTACTGGAGGCGAAGGAGCCGGTTCTGCTTGATTTCTGGGCATCCTGGTGCGGACCGTGCCGTATGGTATCCCCTACGGTAGAGGAAATTGCCGAAGAGGTGGCAGGGACAGCCAAGGTCGGTAAGGTAAATGTGGATGAAGAATCAGAGCTGGCGGAGATGTTCCGTGTTATGAGCATTCCTACTCTGATGGTTATGAAGGAAGGCAAGGTATCGGCAACAGCGGTTGGCGTGAGACCGAAAAAAGACATCTTGAGAATGCTAGAGATTTAAGGTATAATGGTAAGGGCAGGTAATTTTAAAGAATGAAAATACTTGGCCGGCATATACTATACCTGATTAGCCATTCAGACTGTAGGTCTGGTGGATTAAATCCTGAAAGGAGAGATGTGAATGCGTAAGGATGTTAAGTTTTTCAGATGCAAACACTGCGGCAACATAATCACTAAGGTAAATGATGCGGGAGTTTCCGTAGTTTGCTGTGGCGAAGAGATGGAGGAAATCACTGCGAATACAGTGGATGCCTCCAAGGAAAAGCATGTTCCCTCCGTATCCGTAGCAGGTAATATTGTGAAGGTTGAGGTGGGAAGTATACTGCATCCGATGGAAGAGAAGCATTATATTATGTGGATCTATCTGCAGACGAAGAAGGGCGGACAGATAAAGTATCTGGCTCCCGGCGAGGAACCGATTGCAGTATTTGCTTTGGAGGATGACAGCTTAGAAGCAGTATATGAATATTGCAATATTCACGGACTCTGGAAGACCGAAGTCTAATTCATCAGTAAACAACATATTATGCATGCAGGACCGATGCAATAAGAAACAGGCACCCCTTATGGGAAGCCTGTTTCAGGATTGCGGTACTTGCATGCAATTTTGTATTGTTAAGAAGCGATACCTGCTTGGAGAATTTGTGCTGTCACCCAAATTCATGGGTGTCGGCAGTATGGAGGTTATGATGGAACATAGGGATAATACCGCTTACTTTTCGGAGACCTTAAGCTTCTGGAAGGAATTAACCGAATCCCAGAGAAATATGCTGAAGCAGACTATGGTATTAAAGCATTTCACAGCCGGAGAATCCATGCGCAGCGGATCGGATAACTGTTCCGGGTTATTTCTGATTCAGAGCGGCCAGGTGAGAGCGTATATCATATCGGAAACCGGCAGAGAGATAACCTTATACCGCTTGTTTGACAGGGATGTCTGCATCTTCTCTGCCTCCTGCATGATGAAGAATATCGCCTTTGATATCTATATTGAAGTGGAGAAGGATACGAAGGCCTTCTTAATTCCCATCGCTGCCTTCCGTCGCCTATCGGAGGAATCCCTGGCAGTGATGTCATTTACAAACCAGCTGATGGCTTCCCGGTTCACAGATGTTATGTGGATTATGGAGCAGGCCTTATTCATGAGCTTCGATAAACGCCTGGCGAACTTCCTCCTTGAACAGAGTAATATCGAGGATTCGGATAGCCTGGAGATTACCCATGAGAAGATTGCAAATCACCTGGGCACCGCCAGGGAGGTGGTAACCCGGATGTTAAAATATTTTTCCAATGAGGGAATGGTTTCACTGAACAGGGGAGTGATTAATATCACGGATGTTAAGAAGCTGGAGGATTTAAGCGTCTGAGAGGAGAGCTTTCAGAGCTGAAACAGAGTGACATAAAGCATTACAGAAGATTCCGGAAGAGACCCTATACTTGAAGGAGTTTTATCATTTTAGGTATATAGCGTGAGTTGATGATCCGAGGGAGTGAAGCTCTCCGATGGTGATACATCTCACGCTATTTTTATATAAACAAATATGGGCTTTTGGTTCAGAATATCAGATGTATCCAGTCCCGGAGGGTAGGAGATACAATAAAAGGAATAAAATAGTTGAGGTAGATGACAATATATGCTAATATGGATAGGAAATTCATCACAGTACAATTTTTAACATGAGGGGGGCATTCATGAAGATTTTACTGAAGCATATTCTGCGTAATATCCGTCAATATAAGTTTCGCAGTATTCTGATTATTTTTTCTCTTGCGGTTTCTACTATGGTAATGTTTCTTAATCTTACAATCAAGGATGATATCACAAAGAAATATTCCTCCGTTCTGCTGGGGGCATACCAGAATTATGATATTTTAGTCGGAAGCAATCACTTTGATGAACGTGGGTATTATGATGCGAAGGAGCTTGACCTGAGTATGGTGGAGCCGGAGTATACCCTTTATTCACTTAGTGCTTACGGTATTTATGATGATCAGGGAGTAAGCCGTGAGGTGATATTACGGGGTTATGACAGGCAGCTGCTTGAGGATACGGATCTGTGCGAGCTGGAGGAGAGGAGCGGGGATTATGATCCCGAGGATTCCTCACAGATTATCGTCAGCAGGAAGACAGCGGATAAGTATGGCTGGAGGCTTGGTGATTCCATTCCGGTTATTACGAATAGAGGAGAAGAGCAGCTGATTATAGCAGGTATTGCACAAACGGCCGGGCTGTACCTCGTGGAATATGATAATGTTTTTATGTTCACGACTCTGGATTATGCAGAAAAATGCTCGAATCAGGAAGGAAAGGTCCAAAGAATCTATCTTGATCTTCCGGAGGATACCGACCTTGAAGCTGCTGCCAAGCAGATTACGGATGCAAACGAGTATTTTGATGCCAGTGTATTAGTGAATAAGGAAGCAATCCGCAGCGGCCTTACCATGATCAATCAGCTGCTGAATATCATTTTAGCCATGGTCATCGGACTTAATATGTATATAATTGCATCCCTGACGAAGCTGATGATGGCGACCAGAATTCCGGTGGTCGGCACCTTCCGAAGCATCGGGGCAACCAAGAGTAAGATGAATTTCATTCTGGTCCTGGAAAATGCCGTCTTTGGGCTGATCGGTTCTGCTTTTGGAATACTGCTCGGTATTCTGGTCAGAAAACCGATGTCCGGCATCTTCATCAATACCGGAGACGCCTTTGAGTATATGAATGTGAAGCTGGAATATAAATTTACATACTTCCTATATGCGATTCTCTTTTCGATGGGAATGCAGATTTTTATCTCCATGTCTTCCGTCGTGAAGGCAAGCAGAAGGTCCATCAAGGAGAATATTACGAACACCTTAAGCACGATGCCCAGGATTTCTACCAGAAAAATCATTCTCGGGATCATCATGCTGGTACTTTCCGCCATTTTATATATTATTAATACCCGCTATGCTTTTCTCTTAGCGCTGGGGTCCATGGTATTGGCTCTGGTCGGAGCGGTTTATATCACACCGCTGATCACCAAGCTTCTGTCGAAACCGCTGTCGGCTATATCAGGCAGACTATTCGGTGGACCGGCCGGTCTTGGTATGAAATCAATATCAGCCAGTAAGACCATCCGTTCCAGCATCACCCTGATTACCGTAGGGCTATCCCTGGTAATCATGGTAAATGCAGCAATTAACTCCTTCAATGAGGTTTTCAAAAGCTTTGAAAAATATAGCGATTACGATCTCAGCATCTACTGGCTATCCCAGGAGGAAGAGGGATATCAGTTCCTGGAAGAGCTGGACGGGATAGACCGTGTTGAATTCAGGTATAGTTCCTATATCGGAATGCCGGTGAATGGCGAAGAGCTATTCTATCAGCTGGTGGGTACGGATCAGTTTTATTCCGGCTTGAAAGGGGATCAGGAGCAGCTGGATACATTGTCAGAGAATGAGATATTAGTGGATGAATTTTTTGCCAGAACACATGACTATCAGCTTGGTGATATGCTGAATCTGGAACTGGACTTTGTGGAGGGTGGAGCAAGAACCTATGAGGTAGCAGGATTTATCGATGCGACCTATTATACCACTCAACGTAATCTGATGGTCATAAACAAAACGGAATTTAGGAACCTGTTCGGTAAAATTCCTTCTTTAATAGAGGTATATACCAATCGGGATGCGGATGACATAAAAAATATGCTGATGAAAGAAATGGCCGGTTCCGGAGTGTATATAGAAACCCTGCAGGAGGATCTGGCACAGCAGAAGAGCAGTAATCAATCCGTTATCGATATGTCAGCCGGTATTCTGGGACTATCTGTGCTGTTAGCAATATGCGGACTCTTGAATAACCAGATGATCGGCTTCATCCAAAGAAAGCGGGAATATGCGGTGTTATACTCTATCTCCATGAGCCGTTCCCAGTTAAAGAGTATGATTTTCTTTGAAGCCCTTGGAACCTTCCTGGCGGGAGGAATCTATGCTGTCGTTTTAAGTATGTGGATGGTACGGCTATTAAATATCGTACTAATGTCCATTGGTATGGGATACCCGATCGGTATCGAGGCGGATAAGCTGCTTCAGGTATTAGGAATCGTATTAGTGCTGTTATTGGTTACCTCGATTTCTCCGATGCGTAAAATCAGTAAGCTGAAGGTCATAGAAGAAATAAAATACGAATAGCTGCGTAGCAGCAGAAAGGTAGTGCTTATGGAACAGATCATACGTGTCGAGAATATTTGTAAGTCCTTCGGAGAAGGAGACAGCCTGGTGGAGGTGCTGAAGGGAATTAGCTTCTGTGTAGAGAAAGGGGAATTTATCTCGATCATGGGAGCTTCCGGCTGTGGTAAGAGTACGTTGTTATACCTGTTGGGAGCCCTGGACTCACCCGATCAGGGTAAGATCTTCATCCATGACAAGGATATTAATCAGTTGAAGGACAGGGAGAAGAGCAGAGTACGCAGAACACAGATCGGCTTTGTATTCCAGTTCTATAATCTGGTGCAGAACCTGACTGTAGAGGAGAATATTCTCCTTCCACTGATCATGGACGGTAAGAAACCCGCCTCCACGAAGAAGCTGGAGGATATTCTGGAGATTGTCGGGCTAACCGAGAAGAGAAGGGTGATTCCCAGTAAGCTCTCAGGAGGTCAGCAGCAAAGGGTTGCGATTGCCAGATCCGTTATCGCTTCTCCGGATATCATATTGGCCGATGAGCCGACCGGTAATCTGGACAGTAAATCCGGTACGGAAATCATGGAATTATTCAAGCGGATAAATGAGGAGAAGAAGATATCGATTTTACAGGTAACCCATTCGAAGGAGGCCGCGAGCTATGGAAGAAGGATGATCCGCCTGAAGGATGGTATGATAGAGAAGGATCAGCAGGAAGAAATAGTTTAGAAATTGATATATTATGTAACAAAATAAAGTATCTATGCTATAATAAAAGCATAGCTAGGACATGCAGGCTTTGCCTTGCAGTAAGATAGCCTTGTATTTTTATTCAGGACAAGTGAAACGGTTTGCCGGTTCCTTGTTTAGGCTGCAAAGGAGGTTTCATAATGCGTTTAACATTTTTAGGGGCAACCCATGAGGTGACGGGAAGCTGCTTCTATCTGGAGGCATGCGGTAAGCATATCCTGATTGATTGTGGTATGGAACAGGGAAGGGATGCTTTCGAGAATCAGGTGATTCCGATTCCCTCTGCACAGATGGATGCCGTACTTCTGACCCATTCCCATATGGATCATGCCGGAAAGCTTCCGATGTTATACAGTGAAGGTTTCCGGGGGGCCATCCACTCTACCGGCGCTACTGCTGCCCTGTGTGATATCATGCTCCGTGACAGTGCCCATATTCAGATGGCAGAAGCTGAATGGCGAAATCGAAAGGGGAAACGCTCCGGGGATCAGGAATTTACTCCGATCTATAATATGGAGGATGCGCTGAATACCATTCGGTTGTTCGTACCCCATGATTATGGGAAGACCTTCACTCTGTACGAGGGAATCGAAGTAAGATTCACGGATGTCGGACATCTGCTCGGTTCAGCCAGTATAGAGCTCTGGATCACAGAAGAGGGTGTCACGAAGAAGGTAGTATTTTCAGGAGATATCGGTAATCTAAACCAGCCATTAATCAAGGATCCCCAGTATATAACGGATGCTGATTACGTGATTATGGAATCCACCTACGGGGATCGTAATCATGAGGAGGTCCCTGATTACGTCAGTGAATTGAGCAAAATCATACAGGCTACCTTAGACCGGGGAGGCAATCTGGTCATTCCCTCCTTTGCCATCGGCAGAACTCAGGTGCTCTTGTATTTCATACGTAAAATCAAAGAGGACCGTCTGATACACGGACATGGTGACTTTAAGGTCTATGTGGACAGTCCGCTGGCTATTGAAGCCACACAGATTTTTGAAAAGAATATGAATGGTTACTTTGACAAGGAAGCAATGGAGCTGATTAATAAGGGCATCAATCCGATCAAGTTCCCCGGGCTTATGACCTCTATCACATCCGAGGAATCCAAGGCAATCAACTTCGATGATGAGCCTAAGGTGATTATCTCTGCATCAGGAATGTGTGATGCGGGAAGAATCCGCCACCATCTGAAGCATAATCTATGGAGACCGGAGAGTACGATCCTGTTCGTCGGCTACCAGTCCGTCGGCACTCTGGGAAGGCATCTTTTGGATGGTGCCACAGAGGTGAAGCTGTTCGGTGAGACGATCAATGTCAGTGCCGAAATCAAGAAATTAGCCGGTATCAGCGGTCACGCGGACCGGGATGGGCTGCTTCGTTGGCTGAAGTCCTTCGAGAAGAAGCCTCAGAGAGTCTTTGTCGTCCATGGGGATGATCAGGTCTGTGAGATTTTCACCTCCTATCTCCGTGATGAATTGGGCTATCAGGCTGTGGATCCCTATAGCGGAACTGTTTATGATCTTGCGAGGAATGTATGTATCTTTGAAGGAAGACCTATTCCTGTGGAGAAGAAGGAATTACAGCATGAGCATGGAAAGGCAGATTCTGTATTCGATCGTCTGGTTAATGCAGGAAAGCGCCTTGCGGCTGTTATTCAGAAGAATAAGGGCGGAGCGAATAAGGATCTCGGAAAATTCGCTGATCAGATAAATTCTCTGTGTGATAAATGGGAAAGATAATGTTATAGAAACATCAGAGTAAAAGCGAATGAATAGTAACGATTAAAGCGCCGAAGGTAAGATAAACCAAAAGGACTGTGAGAAACGGAGAGATGAGCCTGCCTATGAATAAATCACCTAAAACATCTTACTATATCAGGATTGCCGCAGGAGGTTATCTGCTATATACAGCGTATTCCCTGAACAGAGATTGGGCGACGGTAAAACCGGAGCATAAGCTGGGGATCGGAGCAGCCATCGTAGTGTTTGCGATAGCGGGCTTTATCCTGTGTCTGGTATCGGCGATCAGTCTGAATAAGTATAACAGAACACAGGCAAAAAAAGAGGAAGATAATCAGCTTACGGAGGCGCAGGAGGAGGTTCTTGAGTCCGGTGATACAAATGAAGTTGGTTCTGCAGGAACTATTTCGGAAGAAAATACTTTTGTAGAAGAAACCGGGAAGCAGGAACCAACGGAATAAAAGCTTCCATAGAAGATCCGATTGGAACGAGAACTGCCGGGAAGCTGATTCAGATGGAGGTAAGGAAGGATATGAATAATAAGGGCTTTTTCGAGCAGGTATATGATATTGTGGTGACGATACCGCAGGGTTCTGTCATTACCTACGGCACGATAGCTCAGATGCTTGGCAGACCGGGAGCAGCTAAGCTTGTTGGGTATGCGATGCACAGCGCACCCTATGATCGTAACCTTCCCTGCCATAGGGTGGTCAACCGCAATGGCACCATGGCTCCCGGCGGGATCTTCGGCGGGGAGAAGAATCAGCGGAGGATACTTGAGGAAGAGGGTGTCACCTTTCTGGAGAACGGCTGCATCGATATGGAGCTTCATGCAATTAGATTAGTATTCTGATTAAGATTAGGGATAAAGCGATTATTAAAGATATTCACAAATGTCAGCTTCGCAGACATTTTGTGAATCATGTATTAATAGGACCGATGGAGTCATGGCAGACTCTCATCGGTCCTTAAGTTATGGCCATTTTTCGGCTTGTCGATTCTTAGGCTACCCTGCGGTACGGCCGCAGGGATAGCAGCATCAGAACTGCCGTTATTATTAGAAGATATAGTATGGGCTGAAGTACATCCTTTAGTCCGCCGTTATACATGATCACATCCAGAAGCCCCTTCATTGCCCAGCGTTGGGGCAGCACATCTGAAATTGCCAACAGGATTTTGTTACTCATAATATCTCTGGGCCACATCGTTCCGCCGATCATGGAAGTAGCTACGATGGCAGTCGGGAGGAAGGCACCAAGCTGCTGCTCGGTTTTAGCGAAGCAGGAAACGAATAAACCAAGGGCAGTACCGGCGAGGACGTAAGCCCCCAAAATTAAGATAATCGCCAGGGTAGATCCACCCCATTCAATATGGAAGAGTGTTTTGCTTAACAATATTACGAAAGTCATCTGACCCAAACCTACTACGAAGTTACTGATCAGGTCACCGAACAGGATCGTACCGGTTTTCAGAGGTGATACCATCTGCCGCTGCCACACATGGATTTCCTTCTCCTCCACGATCGAGCCAATCCCGAACATGATGGTAAACATGGAGAAGAACAGCAGGAAGCCGGCGAAGTTGTATTTGTACATGCTGAATCCGACAGAATCCTTCTCGTAATAGGTTGAGTTGACCTCATAGGTAACATATTCTGAACTGATCTCTTCGAATTTATCCCGCAGAACCTCTTCCTTTACCAGCAGGTAGGAGGCTGCATCGGCAGGGAAACGGTTATCGCTGATTGCCTCCGAGATATACTGCTGCAGGCTGCTCTGCAGATACAGTGTCTCTACATTGACCCCGTTCTTATATAGGGTAACCAGGCATTTGCCGTCTGCCAGCTTCTCTTCAAAGCCTTTGTCAATGAACACAATTCCGGCAATTCGGCTCCCTTCCAGATCCTTCTTCGCATGCTCGAACCCATCCTCCGTAAAGGAATAATTCTCATATTCCTTCAGCTGCCTGGTAATAGCGATACTTGTTTCGGTCTGATCCAGATCTACGATGGCAATCTCTGCAACATAGGGCTGGCTGAAGCCGGAACCCATGACATAGATAAAGATCATGGTGAGGATACTGGTTACGATTATAGTGGGGAGCATGACCTTATGCTTCTTTATTTTAAAAATGATATATGAGATCATATAAAACTCCATTCCGCCGCCAAGAGGTGGCTCATAAAACTTGGAAGAACAAGGAGTGAGCCAACTGATGCGAAACTCCGCAGTTCTTCCCAAGAATTTTGATCTTATCAAAATTCTTTTCTCACGTTCCTTCCTTATTCCTTCTGGCCCTTAATATGATACAGGCACCGGCAACAAATAAAGCATTCATAACCAGCAGATGAATCAAATTCGTCCTGCTTGCAGACAGAGGCTCTCCGGCAATTGCATTCAGAAACAGGTCCAGTGCATTTCCGCTTGTGGAATAGAGATGTAAATTTTGCATAGCCTTCGGCAGGATCTGGATCGGTATAAAGCTGCCACCGGCCAGAGCCATCAGGTTTACGATTCCATATTCAAATACATTGGCGAAGGCATAGGAGCTACTTACCAGGGTAATGACTGAGACCAGCATTCCGAGGGATCCGATGGAAATTGCATTCATCAATACAGGTAGCACCATCAGGGATAAGTCCCCGTACTCTACGCCCAATACGATCGAGGAGTAAGTAATCATGATGATACTCTGGATGATGACAATCAGGCATACCCGGATGAAATTACTTAAGACGGACAGCTGCAGCTTCTTACCGGCTACTTTGAGCCTCTGAAGCGTGAAATTTTTCTTCTCATCCATCAATGCCCTGCCTCCGAAGCCCGCCGCATACAGAGTGAACATTGCCATCATGGCCACAGCGTAATACTGGAAGCTGTTCCAGGATTCTTTCCCGTTGACCTCCTTCACAGTCAGGGTAACCTCAGTATCCTGTTCGGGAAGAATCAGATCCTTAAGCGGTAAGTTCTCCCGCTTTTCCTCCTCCAACAGGTAGGGCTGGAGGGTCATTCTTCGGGTAATCATACGATTTAGTGTATTCGTGAACTGCCCGAGGATCTTCTCCACGATGGAAGAGGAGTTCGGAGAGTTGCTGTTCTTAAGAAGCTCTATCGTAACCAAATTTCTTGAGAAAGTAATATTCATCAGGGTATTAAATATAAATTTCTCCGGAAGTATGATGGCTGCCGGAATTTCATCCTCTGACAGCAGAGCTTCTGCCTCTTCTCTTGTTACGATCCGATAAGACATCATCCTCTTAATCTGAGCATTCCCCAGGAAATCAGTAAAGAAAATTTGCTCCGGATCCGGAATGGTACCGATATCACCGATCTCCATCTGATCCAGCAGATCCTGATACATGGTTAGCTCAGCATCATGATCATATTCCTTGACCACAACGATTTCCATACTTGTAATCCCACTGCCCGTATTGGTGAAGGCACTTTTCAGGGAAAAACCCAGGATAGTCATAAGGATGAAGGGCATCAGAAGGATGACGGTAAGAATCTTCTTATCGCTTAGGATGTTCTTCACATCTTTCCATATCATTAATAACATCGTATCCCTCCTTAATCCCGTAGAACCCGACCGGTCAGATTAAGGAACACCGTCTCCAGGTTGGGCT
>JAEZJW010000202.1 GCA_023415595.1 Bacillota bacterium | reverse complement strand
AAGAACACCGCCATTCCTATCGTGGCGGTGCTCTTTTATACAGTCTGGTTTTCCTTTTCCGTCTCGTTATCCTTTGTTGTCTGTTCCTTTCTCCTCTTTGTCATCAGTCCGCCGATCCTGCCGGATTCCTTAGCCGTCAATGACTTCCAGCCGGTATCCATTACTTTATCCAATAAACCCAGTTCTGTAGCTATTTCATATTTTAGGGTTTCCTCAGGTTTCAGATTATTCAGATCAATCTCTTTATTCTTCTTTGCACTCATGTCGCACTCCCTCTCAGTCATTCCTTTTTTAGAGTGTACCCAACTTGAATTCTAATATACTTTTATATATATAACCCTCATCTTTTTTTAGGTTGATGATTACAACTGAGCTAATCGGTGTAAGCAAAAAAGAAGAGCTGTTTCACAATAAGCGTAAAGAATACAAGAGAACCTTTAGGAGCCTCATGTATCTCTAAGCCATTAAGAAACAGCCCATATACTAACACGTTATTTCTTTTCCCAGATACAGTGAATAGATTACCTTCTCCTTCACTTTCTTCTTAAGGATCTGCTCCAGAGCCTTCTTATAATATTCCAGCTGTACCCGATACCGCTTTATCAGCTGTTCCTCGTTCTCTACAATGTCAGACTTATAATCCAGCAGGACCAGCTCTCCGGCTTCTTCAAAGAAGGCATCGATGATACCCTGGATCAGAACCGGTTCATCACTGTTATTATCCGGATTAATATCCTTCGCCCGAATTCCCATAACAAACTGTTGCTCCTTGAATAGCATACCCTTTGCCTGCGCTTCCCTCATCCGTCCAGCAATCGGGCTCTGTGCGAATCCTAATATATAATCCTGTTTTAACTTCTTAGAATCCTCTTCTGACAACCTATTCTCACGTACCATTCTGGAAAGCTCGGCAGCGACATCCTCCTTTGTCCTTACATCAGACAAGCGAAGAAGCTCCAGGACCTTATGATATAATGTACCCCGATCCGTTCCCGAGGATTCCTTCCCTACACCCCGAATGAAGTCCGGAATTGTTGCGTCATATTCGGCTTCTATCCTAGACTCCTTTGTTGCATCCACAGTCAGTTCCTTCGCAGCTTCCTTCGGAGGCTCCTCCATAGATTCTGATGTATCTGCAGCAGGAGGCGCGGGGAATAGAAGCACGCTCTGCTCCTCGTCAACAAATTGGCCAAGCTTTTTCAGTTCGGACACCGATAGTTTACCCTTTAGTCCAGAAGCTTGCTGATGGGGGTATCTAAAGTTAAATCTTGTTTTAATTTCATTCCTTATTTGTGAATCATGCGTTATATCCGGATCTAAGGACATCAGCTCCTCTTCTTCCAACCTAAGGATTACCTGCTTTGTGATCTCCTGCTCGATGAGATCGGATTTATGGAGAAGCCTGATTACCTGTCCCTTATGTTCCATGGAGCACGGATACCCCTTAGGTAACTGAGCTCCGGACATCTGGTTCATCATGGCCGGCAGCACCAGTTCCAGATAGCTTTTCGAGGACATCAGCTCATAGAAGGAGAAATGCTTCTTCCTGATCTCCTCTCTTGATTTCAGATAGCCGCTTAAGATCAGCTTCTCCTTCGCCCTGGTCATGGCTACATAGAGAACTCTTAGCTCCTCCCCGAGATTCTCCATCAGAATCTTCTTCTGGATTACCTTCTTAAGTAAGGTCGGTGATTTCATCCTTCTTACACTGTCTATGTATTCCGGTCCCACTCCATATTCTGAATGGATGACGATACTGCTCCTGATATCCTGGGTATTAAACTGCTTATTTAAGCCTGCGGCAAAAACAATCGGAAATTCAAGTCCCTTACTCTTATGGATACTCATAATCCTGACCGTATTATCCTGTTCACCCATGGTTGCTGCTTCACCAAAGTCTATCTCATACTTATTCAGCTTCTCCATGTATCTGATAAAATGAAATAGTCCCCTATAGCTGCCTTTCTCAAAACGCGCCGCCTGGTTCACCAGCATATCGATATTAGCCTTCCGTCTGTCCCCGCCGGGCATGGCTAGGATATAATAGCCATAACCGGTCCGCTCCAGTACCTCTTCGATCAGCTCGTGAATCGGAGTGTATTTCATCATATCACGGAAGTCAGCCAGCAGTTTAAGAAAAGCCAGCAGCTTTGTCTTCAATTCCTGGCTCCCTTCAGCCGCATAGCTTAATGCCGCCTGGTACATATCCTTATTCCTGGCATGAACTCTGATCTGTGCCAGCTCTGTGGTAGTCAGTCCTACCATAGGAGAATACAGTACACCTACGAAGGGTATGTCCTGACTGGGGTTATCAATAATGCGAAGCATATTTAGTACTGTCATAATTTCCACAGTTTGAAAATAACCCGAACCGGTATCGGCATAAGAGGGAATTCCATCCTGCATCAGTGTATTTACGAAAACCTCGGACCACCCTGACATACTTCGAAGTAAGATAACAATATCCTTATAAGCTGCTCGCCGATAAGACAGGCTGGATTGATCAAAAAGCATCAGCCCCTTCTCCGGGTCTGTAAGTTCTTTAATTCTGGCTGCAATCATTCTTGCTTCCAGCTCTTTTCTGCTATAAACCGCTTCCTCGGTATCCTCCTCAGACGAGTTAGGTGAAGCTTCCTCATCCCCGTGCACTTCCTCATCCGTTATTAATAACAGCTCCACGTCCTCAGCTATTCGTGGGAAAGGAGAAAGCAGCTCAGGAAGCAGTTCCTCGAACAGACCTCCATACTTTAAGGAGGCCGCTTCATCATAAATGATGCCGCCCACCGGTTCTGTCATGATTTGCTCGAAGATACGATTTACATAATCCAGTACTACTTGCCTGCTACGGAAATTTTTATCGAGATCAATTCTTAGGTTACGGTTGGTCTCTCCATCTGCAAGAATATCCTCTGTAGAATAGGTCTTATATTTCTCCATGAATAACTCAGGCATCGCCAGACGGAACTTATAGATACTTTGCTTGACGTCACCGACCATAAATCGGTTATAGCCTCCCATCGTTTCTCTGGAAATGCTCTTCAAAATGGTTTCCTGTACCAAATTACTGTCCTGATATTCATCAATCAATATTTCCTCAAATAATTCACTTAGCTCCTCTGCTGCTCTGGTCGGTACCTTCTGTCCATCCTGCTCCTCTACAAGAATATTCAGGGCATAATGCTCCAGATCATTGAAGTCGATGAGATTCTTCTCTTCCTTCTTCTTCGCGAACTCCTCCATGAAGTCAAGTGTCAGTCGGAACAGAACCTTCATGACCTTCCCTACTGCCATCATATCCCGGAGCATTTCCTCCGGTGACTGGAAGAAGAACTGGCTGCTAAGGTCCTTCAAGCCCTTCTTAATTTCTTCTCTTAAGACTTTCACCTGTTCTTTCTTAGCGCTTGATACCCCTTCCTCCCTCTTGGAGGACAATCTATCATAGGAGATCTCATTAAAACACCTGGCATATTTACTATAGGTATCCTCTTTGCTTAAGGCAAGGATCATTTCCTTGTCAGAAAGAAGGGCTGGCAGATAGGCGGACGGTCCATCCGCTTCTTCACAAATCGCAACAGCCGCCTCATTCTTCTTCAACAGATCGGACAAGACCACCTTCACATACTGAAGCAGTTCCTGCATCCAATCCGTCTTCTCCAACTCCTCAAGGGTACTGAGCTCAAAGCTACCCTCTATGTGATTGATCCATTCCTTAGGCCATGGGTTACTCATGGAGAAGCGGAACAGCTGCAGCACCAGCTCCTCAATCGGCTGATCTGATTTGGAATAGGAATAGCTCTCGATGAATTCATGGAAGTCTTCGCTTCCCTCATCATACCAGCGCTCCAGTACTTCTGTCATGACATCAGACTGCAGGAGGGTGATTTCTGACTCCTCTGCCAGTTTAAAGGAGGGATCCAGCTCAATCCGGTGAAAATAATTCCGGATCACATTCAGACAGAAGCTATGGATCGTAGTAATCTGTGCACTTTGAAGCAGGGACAGCTGCTTCTGCAGATGAGCATTTCCCGGTTGATCAAGAAGCTTCTTATCCAGCGCCTTCCCGATTCTCTCCCTCATCTGGGCCGCTGCAGCATTGGTAAAGGTCAGTACCAGAAGATGGTCAATATCCATCAGGTGTTCCCCCTCAGAAATCATTGAGATGATTCGCTCGACTAATACAGCAGTCTTTCCAGAGCCTGCCGCTGCCGATACCAATAGATTCCTATCCCTTGTATCAATTACCTTCTGTTGCGACTCCGTCCATTTCGCCATCTCTTCACCTTCGTTTCTTCCTATTCTGAGTCCGGATCTCCCCAGATCTCTTCCTTCATTTCATCTGTGGACTTCTTCGCCAGGTTACGGTAGGAATAACCGGGCAGCCGCAGATCGAAACCACAGGCGCTCCTAAACTCACAATAATCACAGGCCTTCCGCTCTCCGGAGCGGTAAGGATTTAACCTGGTGTCTCCCTCCAGTATCCTGGTACTATCCTCGGCAAGCTTCCGGTTCACATAGGAGAGCAGTGCTTTCAGCTCGGAATTCTTCGCAGCTGAGGAGCGCTTCGAAAGCTCGCCCTCTTTATTCGTCTCGACCGGAATGATGTCAGACTTAGCGGAAGCCCGAAGCTGCCCATCCTCACCGGCAAGCTTTCGATCCATACTCTGGATGATCAGCTTGTCATCGTTGACCAGTCCGTTCATCCGCAGGGCCTTGAATATCTCATCCTCGGCCTGCTCGGATTTTGCTACGATCGGATCATCGATATGGTAGTAGAAGATTCCGGCCGGAACGATTTCCTTCCCCTTATAGCTGTCCTTAAGAAAATCAAGAGCAGCACTTAAGTATACCGCCAACTGCTGTTGAAGTCCGTGGTATACACTTCCGATATCAAAGACAGTGCTGCCCGATTTATAATCCACTACCCTGACATATACCTTATCTTCCGTCTCATATAGGTCCAAACGGTCGATTCTTCCCCGGAGGGTTAGGGTGGAAGCCGGCATATGATTGAATACCATCTCATAGCCGGACGGCTCAAAGGCTCCCTGCCTGATCTGGCTGCAGAGTGCCCATAGGGTTCTGACCGTAATTCGTTCCATTCGGGTAATCAGATATTCACTTCTCTTCGTACTTGTCAGATAGCTGTTTTCATAGGTTTCCACTGCCTGGGCAACGCACTGTACCGCCCATTCCTCCCGTACCTCTTCCGGGATTGTATGCCAGTTGTATTCACTGGTATCCAGTCTCTTCGAGAATTCATCAATGGCATTATGAAAGATGTTACCGATATCGGGAACTGCCAGTTTATATTCCTGCCGTTCTTCCAGCGACAGACCATAGGACATAAAGTGTGCAAAGGCACAGCCGGCATAACGTTCCAGCCTGGTAACACTGCCGGAGAGTTCCATCCCATAGAGAAGCCTTGCAGCTTCCTTAGAGATTCCCTTCTCCTGATTGATATAGAATGCGCCCTGCATCAGCCTCTCCAGAATTCTTGCTGCTTCCGGTTCCGACTTGTAAAAGAGAAACAATTCCCGCCATAGGGCAGTCGTTTCCCTGTCCTGATAGCCTCTAAGCCCTTCCGCCAGATAGACAATCCCGTCATCCTTCAGGATGTGCTCCAGGTCTTGTATCCCCTCATCTTCATTTATTATTTCAAGCTGCCGAAACAGCTGCTTCAGTTTCCCGATCAGAAAGGAGGGATTCACTGATTTGCCGTCTTCATTTACCCTGTGGTAGGTAATATAGAGTCTGTCCTTCGGTTTCGTCATATTGAGGTAGAGATAGAACTGCTCGGTAAAGGCCATCTGCCGTTTGGTTGGTGCCAGTTCGATATTATGATTGGTCAGAAGTTCTCTTTCAATATCGGACAGGATTCCGCCGCTGCCGATGGTCTTAGGAAGGATTCCTTCATTCGCTCCGATTAAGAACAGTGTCCGAATATCCTTCAGCCTGGTACGCTCCGTATCACCGATGACCACCTCATCCACTCCCGGAGGAATCAAACCTACCTTTACTTCCACCAGTCCGGTCTCCAGAACCTCTCCGAATTCCTTCAGACTTAGCTTCTCTGAACCAAGCAGCAGGACAATCTGGTCATAGAGCTCCATGACGATCCTGTAGATCTGTTCATATTCCTTTGCCACCAGGGGCAGTCCCTGAAGGCTGAACTCCTCACCCCAGTGGTTCAGCTTCTTCTCTATTCCAAGACGGGCTCCCAGTTCATAGAGAGCCGTGGTATAATCCTTCACCGTCTTTTCCTTATCCTTAAACACCGATACAAGTGGCCAAAGCTCCTCCAGCAGCCGGAGTCTGATACTGTTGATCCGTTCCAAATCTACAATTTCCTTCTTCCTGTACAGCCTTTTAAAGGGCTCCGAATATCTCTTACTTCCCCTGATACCGGTAGCCAGAATATAGTTTTCAAAGTAATCGGTATCCTCCGCAGAGATATCGGTCAAACCGGTCCGAAGGTATCGGAACACACTCTCATAGCTGAAATCCTCAGAAACAACCGCGATGGCGGAGCGCAGAAGCTCTGCGAACGGATTGCCGAGGATCTCCTTCTTATAGTCTATAAAGCAGGGAATCCCAGCCCTTATGAATCTTCGTTTCGCCAGTCTTCCATATTGTTCGATATCTCCGGTTACGATAGCAATCTCCTGATAGCGGTAGCCTTCTTCCCTGACCAGACGTTTGATCTCCCTAACGGCAAAGGCTACCTCCGCCTCCGCATCCCTGGTGGAATGGACGGAGATTTCCTCCTGTTCCTTATCATAGCATTCATAGGGATACCGGAACAGATTATGCTCCAGGGCGGCCAGCGCAGGGGAATCTTTAAATCGATACGGGGTGCTGAGACCGCTTCTTGACATGGCACAGATCGGCTTTAAAACTTCAGTACCAGTCTCTTCCGCTATGGCATAAAGCTTCCGGATCGTTTTCTTACTTAAGCCGAACAGCTGATGCTCCGATAATTCACCGCCAAGTTCCTCTCTGGGATCTATGGTAACTGTGACCATGACCTTCTTCGCATATCTCATCATCTTAGCCAGCAGCTCATTCTGGCAGGGGGTAAAACCTGTGAAGCCATCCAAACAAATGACACTGTTCTTTAGCCATTCGGACCGGTCCAATACCTCATTCAGGGAGATCAGAATCTCTTCAGCCGTGATATACCGCTCCTTCATGAAGGCAGCAAAGCCTTCATAGATGGTCAGAATGTCCTTAAGCTTTGCCTGAAGAACCGGCTTCTTCTCCGAGATCCGAAACATTTCCTCAAAGTCCTCCGGTCTCACATTATATTGATACAGCTCTGACAGGAGGGATTTCAGTTCATTGATAAACCCCATCTTCCTGACGCTTGCCCCGAACAGGATCAGCTCCTTCTTCTTCTCTGCCACCACCCTGCGGAGCACCATGCTCTTACCGGTGTCCTCCAGGATAGGACGGTCATTTCCGCCCACCTCATCAAAGACCCTGTAAGCAAAGCGCAAAAAGCTAAGGATATCTACATTCATGATCCCGTGATTAGGGTGCATGGATACCATATCCTTCTGTGTCTGAAGTGTAAACTGTTCCGGGACGATTACCAGGTAATCCGTATCGGGGTGTAAACAGGATTGTTCAATTACTTCACGGTATAACTGATAGGATTTACCGGAACCGGCACCTCCGAGAAACAATTGCAGGGACATAGGAATTCCTCCATAAAATAGCTTGCAACCTGTATAATTTATCTGCATAAATTAAGCCTGTGTATAATAATATATAATAAGATTAAGACAATGAAGCAAATATGCTCCGGAGGATAGAAATGGCGAAAACGAAAATTGTCGTTATCCAATTAAAAGAAATTATATATACGGTTATCTTTGCCGCGTTGGGTATCCTTCTGATCCTTTTATTGATCTTCATGTTCAATGGGAAAGATGATGAGGAAGCATCCACTGAGACCAGTCTTTATAAAGCAGGGGTGTGGACCTCTTCCATTGCACTGAATGACACAGCGATCAATCTGGAAGTAGTTCTTGACGAGAACCACATCAACAATGTACGCATCGTAAATATTGATGATACCATAACTACGATGTATCCTCTCGTTGAGCCTTCCT
>JAEZJW010000173.1 GCA_023415595.1 Bacillota bacterium | reverse complement strand
AAATTGTATATACCGGTGAATGTACTACAAAGGATACCGATTTTACCGCACAAGCTTCCCAGGTAGTTGCTTCCGGAGCAGATTTCTTGTTCTATCCTGCTTTTCTTGATACTGTACCACTGTTAGTACAGCAGGTAAGAGACGCTGGATATGAAGGAGTCATCATGGGTGGTGATGGTTGGGATGGCTCCGATACAACGGGTCTTGATTCGTACTTTGATAAATGTTATTTTACAAACCATTATTCATCAGAAGATACGGCACCGGCTGTTCAGGCCTTTGTTACGAAATATACAGAGACTTATGGTGTAGAAAGTCTGACTGCATGTGCAGCACTCTACTATGATGCAATTTATATGCTGGTTAAAGCGGCAGAAAATGGTGGTGGTACGGATACGGCTTCCTTGGTAAAGGGTATGACGGGTATGACATTTACCGGAGTCGGCGGTACCTTTACAATGGATGAAAATCGTAATGCTGTAAAGAGTGTTGTAATTAATACATACGAAGCCGGCAAGGTTAAGTGGTTAAAAACTCTGGAGCCATAAACCGGTAAAGGGCTAATAATAGAGTATATAATAACATACGACACAGGACTTAAATCTGTGTTGTATGTTATTAGTTTGTACTCGGAAGGATAGGTATTGGATATGTCATTATTTATACAAAGTATGGTAAATGGCCTAAATCAAGGCGCAATATACGCATTAATAGCCCTTGGGTATACCATGGTTTATGGTATTATCCGCATGATTAACTTTGCACACGGTGACTTTATAATGGTTGGCAGCTATACCTTGTTTTATACGATACCATTAATGATAAAGGCCGGTATGCCGGCGTGGATGTCAGTATTCCTCGCAATTGTAGTTTGTACCGCAGTTGGTATTACTGTAGAGATTGTAGCTTATAGACCAGTACGTAAAGCAGGCTCCATGACAGCCTTGATTACTGCTTTGGCTATGGGTCTTTTCTTAGAGAATATGGCGATGGTAGTATTCGGAGCAAATCCAAAGTCGGTACCGGCAATTTTTGAACGTGCATCAATTGATATTCTTGGAGCGAAGTTACAGGTTAAATATTTACTTACCTTGGGAATCGGTATCATTATAATGATCGCACTTCAATTATTTGTTAAGAAGACAAAGCTGGGTAAGGCCATGAGAGCTGTTCCTCAGGATAAACAAGCAGCTACTTTAATGGGGATTAAGGTAAATAATATAATCACGATTACCTTCGGAATTGGAGCTGCACTGGCTGCTATAGCAGCACTGATGTATTGCAGTACCTATCCAAGATGTACTACGGATATGGGAAGCATGATGGGATTAAAAGCTTTCGTTGCAGCCGTTCTTGGAGGTATAGGAAGTATTCCGGGTGCAATGATTGGTGGTTTGATCGTTGGCTTAGTTGAAATTTTCGTTAAGGTATATCTTGCTCCTAGCTGGTATGAAGCGATTACTTATAGTCTTTTGATCATCGTATTGATTGTTAAACCGACTGGTATACTGGGTAAAAATATTGGCGAGAAAGTGTAGGTGGGGAAAATGAATATATTCAGTAATAAAAAGTGGGCCTATTTTATTAATTTAGTAGGAATTTGTATCATCTTTTTTGCGTTCATGATACTTTTTCAATCTGGAATATTGGGAACGAGAACCAACTACATAAAAGGTATTTTTACTACAGCATGCTATACAATTATTATGGTAGCTTCACTGAACCTGTTAACAGGGTTTATGGGAGAATTTTCACTTGGTCATGCAGGCTTTATGTCCGTGGGGGCTTATAGCTCTGCAATTGTGACGAATATGCTTGCAGATAAAGGAATACCAAGTATGTTGCTTTTTGTTATTGCACTTCTGGCAGGCGGCATCGCTGCAGCAATAGCAGGATCGTTGGTGGGCATACCGGCGCTAAGACTTAGAGGGGACTACCTGGCGATTGTTACCATTGCATTTGCGGAAATCATCAGAGTTGCATTTTGCAATTTTAAAATTACCGGTGGTGGGAAGACAATGAGTGGTATCACAAAGCTTTCTAACTTCTACTGGTGTTTTTGGGTGATGGTAATTTGCGTGACATTTATGTATATGTATGTTCGCTCCAGATATGGCCGCACAGTAACTGCCATTCGTGAAGATTACATTGCCGCTGCCTCCAGCGGTATTAATGTTACATATTATAAGGTATTAACCTTTGCAATTTCAGCTTTTTTTGCCGGAATAGCGGGTGCTATGTATGCCCACTATATGACGGCCATGATACCTACAAATTTTAACTTTATGTATTCGGCAGAATTTTTGACTGAGGTTATCATTGGCGGTACCGGTTCTTTAACCGGTTCTATTATCGGTGCAACCTTCTTGTCCGCCTTACCTGAGGCAATGAGAGAATTTGCAAATTACCGTATGCTTGCATATTCAGTGATATTGATTCTGGTAATGATATTTAAACCAAGCGGTATTTTTGGAACTTATGAGTTCTCCTTAACAGGTACTCTTTCTAAAATATTTCGTAAAAATAAAAAGAAGGAGGTGAGTAAATGATGAGTACAGTACAACCTGTATTGAAAGTATCACATTTAGGGATAGCTTTTGGAGGACTTAAAGCAGTAAGTGATTTTAATATTGAAATAGGGAAAGGCGAATTATACGGATTAATTGGTCCGAATGGCGCCGGAAAAACAACGGTATTCAATTTACTTACCGGAGTATATAAGCCTACAGAAGGTGCATTTTTTCTTAATGGTGAGAAAATGAACGGAAAAAAAACCCATCAAGTAGTGCAGGCT